>QIDN01000087.1 GCA_003229345.1 Nitrospirota bacterium
GCATCATCCTTCATTCGTCTTCCTTTTCCTTCGCCGGAGCCAGGACAAAATACAGGTTGCCTGCCATGATCAACAGCCCTGCCCCGGTCATCAGAGCGAACCCGACGAACGCGGCGTGCAGGATTCCGCCGGACCACAGCCCTCCCGCAAGATGAGTGGTGGCCATGCCCAACAGTCCGGCGTTGTGCAATATGAAATGGTACTTAACGCCGTTCGGCCAGGGAACGGGACGGGAGTTGAAACGGGGAAGCACGTGATACGCCACCCCGGCGATAAACATGGTCATGAATCCCAGTAGATTGAGATGGATATGAACGAAGCGCAACCGCTCGCTCCACTCCGGTTGGGTGCCGATCACCACACCCATCACCACCCCGAGCGCCAGGTAAATCAGCGCCACCTTGGTAAATCGTTTTGCCCAAATTTCCATTCAATTATTTCTCCGGTTGTGAATAGGTTCGTCCACGCCATTCGGTCCCACCGCGGAACAATACATGGATCATGGAGTTGATCATGATGGCGGCCATGACCAGAGCTCCCAGGGGGAATAGCAGAGCATAACGCTTTTCCAGATTCAGTTCATGGCATAAGGTCCATTTCGTAATCAACACCAGGCCCAGCCCAGCCAGGGCCATCGCCTGCCACCCCAGGCCCGACCCCATCCACAGGTGAACCCCCACCATGAGCCACGGCGTCACCACGAATCCCAATACGCAAAGGATAGTATAAAATGTTTTGAATATGGATTTTTTCATCGCCAGGAAAACGTTTTTGCGCCAACCGACCCATATTTCCCGGAACGAATGGTACATGCGGATGGAATAAATTTTTTGGGCATCGGCGATCATGATTTTGGCACCGGCGCGTTTCACCAGCCGCGCCATGCCGATATCCTCCAGGATGGCCTGCTTGAGCGTTTTATGGCCTCCCACCCGGTCATACACTTTCCGCCGCAACATGATAAAGGCTCCAACGCCCATCGCGGCCGGAGACTCCGGATCATTCACCTTTCCGAATCGCGTGAGAGCCGCGATAAATGCGAAAATGACCGGTTGTACCGCCCGCTCCCAGAACGAACCAAACTCCGCTCCGGGCAGGAGGGTGAGCATATCCAGTTGGTGTTTCTGCATGAGGTGAACCGCGGTCGTCAAGGCGTACCGCTGGAACACGGGATCGGCATCGGTGAACAGGAGCAGTTCGCCCCGCGCCTTTTGTGCGGCTTGGTGCAGGGCGAAGGGTTTGCCGTACCAATCGGATGGTAATGCGGCTCCCTGGATGGCGACCAGATTGGCGTGACGCTCCCGCAACGATTCAATAATACCCGGCGTGTTGTCGGTGGAGTTGTCATCGACCACAATCACTTCAAAATGCGGATAGTTCTGGTTCAGTAAAGAGGTGAGGCAGGCTTCGATATCTCGCTGCTCGTCACGTGCCGGGACACACACCGAAACGAAAGGACATGCGGGCAGTGGCCCGGTCGCAGGCTCGACCTTGACCAGAAACCAGGCGTTGATCGTCAAATAGACCACGATCGCAATAATCAAAACAAACTGCAAAATGGAAAGAAAGATCAGCATTTTGAGCCCTGATGATTAATTTTTGCCGCTGTAAAAACCCCACTCATTTGTAATAGAGAAATTTCCATGTTATTCTCAAAAGGTCATTCATGATCTTTTGAGGAGTTGACCAATCAGGACTCTAAGTATATAGTTTCAATTTTTTCAATAGTTTATAGATCCTCTGGAGCGGCTCCAAATCCGGCCTTGTGGCACACTATAACAAGTCCCTTGTCTACCAAACAGTTATAAATTTACCCCAACCCAAAGCTTTACCCATGAATTGCATGAACCCTAAATCCCAGAATACGCTCTTCCTTTTTTTGGTTTCAATCTGTTTCGGCTTAACCGTATTGTGGACTTCGCCGGCTGATGCTTTGTGTATCAAAAATCGCCAAGCCAATTTACGGCAGGGACCCGGGCTCAACTACGACAAAATCTGGGAGGTGTTCCGGTACATGCCGTTCCAGCAATTGGGTAAAAAAGGTGAGTGGTTACGGGTGAAGGATCTGGATGGCGACATCTACTGGGTACATAAAAGGCTCACCACCAAAACATTCAAATGCGCCGTCATCAAAAAAGATGCAACCAATTTGCGCCGCGGCCCCGGTACCCGTTATAAAAAGGTTAAAGGAATGCCCGGAGAAAAGTATTTTTCCATGAAAGTCCTCAAGATCAAGGACAACTGGGTGCAGGTCGTGGATGCCTGGGGGGACAAAGCGTGGATTTACCGGCCTCTGGTCTGGATCAAGTAGAACCCCGCCCTAATCCCCGAGCAGTTTCTGCGCCCGGTTTTTGAACACCATGTGGAACAGCAAATTGCAGTACCGGTCCACTTCCTTCTTTTCATCCCCGAGAACTGAATAATTCCAAAACCCGTGCAGCTTGGCGGCTTTGATCAATTTCTCCGAGTACAAATGCCAGGTGAAGCGTTCTTTGACGCGAACGATGGCTTGGCCGCCCAGCGTTTCCCAACAGGAAGGGGCTTTTTCGCACCGAAGCAAAAAATCCAGAATGGGTTGACTGATCAGCTCCGGCTGAGTGGGATTGATCAGATAACCGTTTTTACCATCCTCAATGATTTCCTGCGGCCCTCCGAACTGGGTGGCGAATACCGGCAGGCCGCTGGCCATCCCTTCCAGAATCGTCAACCCGAACGCCTCGAACAGCGCGGGTTGCACAAACACTCCTCTTCGGTCGGCAATAATCCGATACGACTCCGCACCATCCTTCCTCGATGAGTTTTCGACCCAGCGGATTTTATTCTGGAGTCCATACTCTTCAATCAACTGATACATTTTTTTCAATTCGGACAATTCCTCTTTGTCCGTCGCTCTTTCCTCCCGAACGGTATGGGTCACGATGATCAAATTGGTCCTGTCCTGAAGGTCCTTGCTTTGCCCAAAACTTTCCACCAGTCCGGTCAGGTTTTTGATTTTATCCAGCCGTGCCATGGAGAAGATGGGGATTTTATCCGGATGCTCCAGCTCCCCAAAAATATCGTCTCCCTTTTTTAAAAATAACCGTTCATTCAATTCCTTCGTTTGGTTTTTGAGCCGCCGCGATGTGTCGGTGTATGGGAAATAAATGGATTCATCCACTCCGGGAGAAATCACATTGAATTTAGGATGAAGCAGGTTGACGCCATCGGTCACCTTGTACAATTCCGGCATGGAAAACAGGCAGTAAGATTCGTATTGTCCCAGGCTGGTCTCCGTGCCCGCAATTTCCTGCGTGGTGCTGGAAATGATAACGTCCGCCTTGTTCATGGAAATCAGATCGGCGGTGAATTGCAGCGAAAAATTATAGTCCTTCTCCATATCCTGCCAGTACAAGTCGGAAAACAGATACTTGGGTTTCTCCAGCGCATGGGCGATGTTGCACTGAATCACCTGTAACCAGGGGGCCAGTAGAGACGCCACCAGGTTACCATCCGAATAATTTCCGATGATCATGTTCGGCTTGCCACCGAATTCCGTCAGCAATTCGTTTTTCGTGTCCAGCGCGAACTGTTCCAGAAACGGCCACACCTGAAACCGCGAGAGCCAATGGGGAACGATATTTTGATTCTCATCCTTGAACGGGACGCGCAGAATCCAGCAATGATCTGTCCCGTTGATTTTCTCGAGACGCTGGTTGCTGGTCGTGCCCTCATTTTCGGGAATGAGGCGGGTCACCACTATGATTTTGGGCGGTACTGAAATTCCAGCGGAAGCGAGCGATTTTTTCAGATGCGTTTCCAACGCCTTCACCTGATCGAGAATATAAACCACCTGACCACCGGTGTCGGGACGGCCCAGCACATGGTCCTGCCCGAACCATCCATGCGGCGAGATTACCGCGACGCGGGATATCAGCGGAATGGCACCCATAAACTCTTCGAGGTAATCGGCGCTGGGCGATTCAAAAAGATTGGAGAGCAATTGCAGGGTGGTCAGGGTCCGCCCGACGGTATCCCCGAACCCCTCTCGTATCCCCAGACTGTTCAGAGTGGCGCGGGCTGCATGGATCGGCGCCTTCTCATCCAACGATTCCAGGAAATCGATGGCTTTTTGAAGCGCTTCCACCAATGCCGCCGGACCTTCGATGATTTCTCCATCCACCAGTATCTGATCGTTGTTGGTACTGTGGATCTTGAGAAATTCGCAGAGATACGCCTGCCAGTCCTCCGGCTCTTCCTGTAGTTTGCCGGCCATGTAGCTGTTCAAATATCTATAGCCGGAGCCGATTTTTTTGGGTTCGGGAATTTCAGGCCCCGTACTGTAAAACGGCTGGAAATTGATCAGTAGTTTTTTTTCGGGGGGAACATGGGCGCGATCCGCCACAATTTCCCGGTAATCCAGAAACGCTTCCGGCGTCAGCTCATCCACGCGGTCTTCCACATTATGGATCCGGTAGAAATGATATTGCGCCGCCTGGCTTCGATGAAGAAGCAACACGTCATCTTCCAGCAACAGCATTTCCTGAGTCCTTGAAAAAAAATCTCTAAGGTCGGGGAAGTTATCGGGATCACTTTTTCCGGAATTTCGTTGGTCCAGAAACTGAGTGAACCGCAGGACGATTTCATTACGAAGCAGGTGTTTTGCCGGCTGAAGATTCAACTCATAAACAAACTCCCTGAGACACCGGGCTTCTTCTTCCGCCATCAGGGAAGACAATGTCTGCTTGTTATCCAATGGACCCTCCAGAAATTTAATTCGGCAAATAATGACTACGCTATTTTTCGTTCGGCCACTTCGTGCTTGGGGAAGCGGATTTTAAATTTGGTGCCCTCTCCCAGTTTACTTTCCACATCGATGGTGCCTTGATGGCGGTCCACGATATATTTGCAGATGGAAAGCCCGAGGCCGCTTCCTCCCTCCTGCCGGGAGCGGGCTTTATCAACACGGTAAAACCGGTCGAAAATTTTAGGAAGGTCCTGTTCGGGGATGCCAATTCCCGTATCCTTGATGGTGAAATAAACGGTGTCATCCAGATCCTGAAGCGTGATTTTGATCTCCCCACCGCCGGGGGTGAATTTGATGGCGTTGTGGATTAGAATCCATACCATTTGTTTGAGACGGTGCGCATCTCCCAAAATCGTCACCGGTTCCAGGTAAGCCAGAATAATTTTAACGTCCTTTTCATCGGCCAGAATTTCTCCCTGCCGGCTGACCTCTTCAATGATATTCCCCAGCTCAACGGGCTCCTTCTCCAGCGAAATTTCACCTTCATCGCCTTTCGCCAGGATCAGCAAATCCTCAAGAATGCGCGACATGTAATTGATCTCTTCCAGATTGCTGGACAACACCTCCTGATATTCCAACTTGGACCGTGGTTTGCCCAACACCAACTCGCTCTGTCCCTTCAGAACGGTCAGCGGTGTGCGGAGTTCGTGCGAAGCGTCACTGCTGAACTGACGCATCTGGGCAAACGTCTTCTCCAGCCGGTTCATCATTTCGTTAAACGTGTTGGCGAGATTGCCGATTTCATCCTGAACCTCGGGCATCGGGATGCGCTGGCTGAGGTCGGCCCCATGTGCGATATTCTGTGCCGTCTGCGTAATTTCCGCCACAGGTTTCAAAGCACGAGTGGCCATGAAGCGCCCTCCGAGAGTACTCAGAATCAAAACTCCCGGGATGGCGGCGAACAGAAAAATCCGCAGATTCTTCAATGTATCCTCAACCCCCTTCAGAGAGGTTCCGACCTGGATGAGGTTGACCAGGTTGTCGTTCCGGATCACCGGCATCGTAATCACCCGAATGTGATGATTGAGAGCCAGGGTAAACGTCTCGTAGGTGATTTCACCTTTCGTAGCGCGTGAATAGGAATCCTGCGTCAGGGGAAACTTAGACGCATCAATCCCTTTTGATCGGGAACCCACGTTTCCCGAACCGTCATAAATCCGGTAAAATTTATTGATATTGCTGTACCCCAGAAATTGATCGAAAAACAAATCCAATCCCGGCAGGGGAGTCCTTGAATAATCGATCAGGGCCGCTTTTTTGACCACGCTGGCCGACACCTTTAACGAATTGTCGATGCTTTCGTGCAGTCGTTTGGAAAGAAATGCGTAGAGCAGAATACTGAACAGGATCAAAAAAAACCCAAGAACCGCGACATGCCAGGCTGTCAATCTGGAGCGGATGGAATTGAAAATCATAACTCCTAAGTCCTCATGACATAGCCGACGCCTCTCAAGGTGTGGAGAAGCTTGGCTGGATATTTCTTATCGATTTTTTTCCTCAAATGATTGACGTAAACGTCGATGACGTTGGTGAAGGTATCGAAGTTGTAATCCCAAACGTGCTCCGCAATCATGGTGCGCGTCAGCACCTTGCCCTCGTTGCGCATGAAATATTCAAGCAGACTGTATTCTTTTCCCGTGAGCTCAATCTCCTCACCCTCACGGCTCACCTTGTGGCTCACCATATCCAGACACAGATCGCCCACTTTCAATTCCGTTTGGGTTTCCACTTGGCCGCGCCGCAACAGGGACCGTATCCGGGCCAGCAATTCTGAAAACGCAAACGGTTTGGTCAGATAATCGTCCGCGCCCTTGTTCAAACCGGTGACCTTGTCCTCCACCGCGTCTTTGGCAGTCAGCAACAGGATCGGAGTACTCACCTTTTTATCTCTGAGCTGGGTCAACACTTCCAACCCATCCATTTTCGGAAGCATCAAGTCCAGGATGATCATGTCGTACTCGTTCATCGCCGCGAGATGAAACCCCTCTTCGCCGTCGTAAGCCACATCGACCGCATAGGTTTCTTCCTCCAAGCCTTTTTTGATGAACCCGGCTACTTTTTTCTCGTCTTCGACGATTAAAATCCGCATCCGCTCAATCCCATTTTTTCTGAACTTTGTGGAGGTCGATCTCCCCCTTCAGCATCTTCACATGCTTTTCGCAATCCCGGATGATGGCAGAGTACATGGCGCGGCAGGATTCATCATTGGCATCTTCCATGGCCTGCTTGCAGATTTTTAAAGCACCCTGGGAGGTTTCCAGCGCTTTCAGTATATTTTCATTGAATTTTCGATTCATAGAGGACTCGATTTATTAGTCGACCGATACGATCTTATTTTACATCATTTTTTAATGAATGCACCCGGACTGGGTAGAAGAAACCACTTATCCGCGGTCACCATGGCCAGAACTCCCCGGTCCTTCTTTTTCAATATCTTTGCGGAACATGGTCCGCACCAGCACCACCCCCAGCACAAATCCCATGTAGGGCAGGCCGTCAAATAACACGAGTAAACCCTTGCCCATCGCCCCATAATCGCCCCGGCCCAACTGCGTCAAGATGTTGTTCCCGGACCGTTCAACCATATAAAAAATCATTTGGATGACCATACCGCACACGAATCCAATGAACCCGCCGAATCCGAAATAGAAGTATTTCATACTGCCCATGGATTGACCCTCTCTGGCGCACTTGGATAGTTAGAATTGTTGCGGCGAAATTGTGCTGGCATTCATTAGCCCCGTTATTATATACATAGGGCTTGACAGTTATCCAGAGGGAAAGCCGGGCAAGGCCCGGAGCTAATTTTTTATTCTGTCATCCTGAGCGCCAGCGAAGGATCTAGGTTTACCCTGATTACTATACTTATGCAAAACTCTCGATAGAAAGGGAAAA
>QIDN01000292.1 GCA_003229345.1 Nitrospirota bacterium
AGAATGTTCTCACATCCTAATTATTTTTAAAAATAGAAAAAAAATGTTTTAAAATTAGTAAAAATCGAATATACTCTGATCTCAATGGAACAAATTTTTTAAGTCTCAAAATTCAATTTACAGGTGTCTGCAGATTTCGATTTTTACAATTTTTTATTTATTTTCAAATAGTTAGGAATAACCTATACATCTCTGCGGAAGGCATAATAAATTTCAACTTCGTCAAAAATTTTAATTTATTCTAAATAAACAAATTTTTAAGGATTTTACTATGGTTTGGTTAAACTTTCACCACCTGCTTTATTTCCAGACGGTAGCCAACGAAGGCAGTATTATCCAAGCTTCCAAAAAACTGCGCTTGGGCCAGCCCACCATCAGCACCCAACTCAAACTTCTCGAAGAAGCGCTTCAGGTAAAGCTGTTTGACCGCCGGAATAAGAAATTGATTCTGACGGAAGAAGGCAAGGTGGTGTTGGAATACGCCAATCAGATCTTTGCTCTAGGCGATGAGTTGAAGGAGGTTATTTACGATCAAAGCTTTTCCAAGCGCTCCCACCTGCAAGTGGGGGTTATGGAAAGCCTGCCCAAACGGCTGATTTATAAGCTGGTGCAGTCTGCGCAAACGGGCGGACAATGCACCATCACGGTTCTGGAGGGGACCGGAGACTTTCTGCTAAGAGAACTGTCTGCCCATCGGTTGGATCTGGTATTCACCAATTTTCCCCCGCATATTGGAGAAGGTGCCGAATTTTTCCCGAAACGGCTCGCCAGTGTTCCCATATCCATTTTTGGCACCAGCCGTTTTCGCCATTTAAAATCGGACTTTCCAAAATCATTACAGGGCCAGCCCTTTATTCTCCCTACCCTGCACAGCAAACTCCGACATGATCTGGATCACTATTTCCGCATCAACAATATCCCCATTAATATCACCATCGAAACACAGGACACCAGCGTCCAGAAAATCCTGGGCATTGAAGGACTGGGGCTGGTACCACTCCCGGATTTTGCCGGCCAGGAGCTGGTGAAGGAGAAAAAGCTGATCAAGATCGGGACGCTTCCCGAGATCAAGGAGGACTTCTGGATTATCGCCGGGATTCGAAAAATCACCAATCCGCTGGCCGAGCAAATGATGGAGAACTTCCAGCTGCAATTCTAAAGGGAGCGATGCGGTTTTTCTGATATTTCAAATAAGGGGGGAGTTAGAAAAAGAGATTACTTTTTGTCGCTCAGTTTATCGAACTTTTTCTTAAGGGTTTTTTTATCGCGTTCGACGGACTCGGATACATTATCGGAAACCTTATTCATCCTTTTTTTAAAAGTGTCGATCACCTTGCGTCCATCAGACTTTTTTGCGGCAGGCGCTTGAGGTTTTTGTTCAGCGGGCTTGGGAGCTTCCTTCCGGGCCTTATCGGCCGAATTATCCCGCCCCAGCCATTCGTCGAGGTTCCGCTTGATCCCCTGAAAAAACGATTCCTCCTGTTTGCCTTGTGAGGTAGGGGTTTCTTCAACAGCCCATAGGGGTTGGGCCAGCATAAGTAAAAGCGCGGACACCGCCAGGAAGAGCGACCCTGCCTGCCGTAAAGGAATTTCTTTCACCAAGAGCCCCCCCCTCTCGTTAGATGGCAATTTATTCTTCTTCTTTTTTCTTGTCGTCGGCAATCAGAGTTTTGAAGGTTTCCTTGAGGAGATTTTTGCCTTTTTTAGCACCGGCGTAGTTCCCCTCCGGTTGCCCTTCCTCTCCTTCATCATCATCGACTACGTATTTCCTCGCCGTGAGTTTCCTGGGTTTGGCGGGAGCGGATGTTTTCTTAACCGTATCTGCCGCCTTGGCCTGTTTCGTCGCTGATGACTCTTTCTTCTTGTCGCCACCTCCTAGAATAACATCCAGCAGTCCGCCGGACTCCTCTTTCTTGGCAGATTTTGTTTCTTCAGCTGGCGTGTCTATCTTGGCGGATTTAGAATCACCCTCATCTTTAACAGCCCCCACCCCAATCAGCCTTTCAAAGGAGTCTTTGAGGGTTTTTTTGGTTTCCGATTTGGCAGTCTTGGGTTGCTCCTCCCCTTTCTTTTGGATCGTGCTTCCGGCTGGAGCCGTGATGGGATTCAGGGCATTTTTTTTGGCTGTCTGTTCTTTCTTCTTATCACCACCCATCAGCGATTTCAGGGTTTTGGTGAGGAGACCCTCCTCTTCCTTCTCAGGCTCAGGCATTTTCCCAGCCGTTTTTTGTAGTTGGGACTTGGAGGCAGCCTCCTTCTTGTCGTCACTGCTTCCTATCAGTTGCTTGAAGGTTTTGGTGAGAAAACCCTCCTCTTCTACCGGTTTTTTGGCCGGAGCTTTTTTAACATTGGCTTTTTTTACTTTTTTACTTCTGGGTTTGGAGACCTTTTTAGGTTCTTCCTTTTGGGTTACTTTCGGTTGTTCAACAACAGGTTTTGCAGGTTGGGCTTGTTCGGGGGATTTCTCCGAAGAGATATCCGGAGGAACCGTTTCGGGAGATTTCTCCGGAAGGATATCCACCGAAGGGATATCCAGAGGAACCGCGCTACCTCCCATTACCGCTAATTGAAAAGACCCATCAAGCCCCCGGGTTTCCTGAGGTTGGCTCGTGGAGAATTCTGCCGAAGTGGGGTAAGCGGCCAGGACTGTTTGACTCTCCATGAAACCCAGAAGCGCCTGGACCGCCAATAGTGTTCCAAAAAACCTAGAATGCCACATCAAATTTTCTCCCACCTGATAAGGGTAAACTAATCAATTATTAATAGTATAAGCGCTTGGATGGCTTTTAGCACTCAAAAATTTACGAAATTTCCTTTGAAAAACAAGGGCTTAGGAGCGCAATCGTATCCTTTGGAGGAAAAAACGAAATGTCTTGAAATCAAACCCTATTTTGTACACAATGATCGAACTCAAAATTTCCCAGGAAAATCATGCTCGCTTTTGCCAAAGACATTACCCAGAAGGATCCGAACCACCCCGAGGAAGGCCAAAACGCCAAACTCAAGGAGTACATGGACTACCAGCGGAAGATCAACCACGATAAGCTGATCTATCATTCCCTGGACCATGCCAAAGGCTATCTGCAAAAAACCATCAATGATATGCGGGGGGATGAAAATAAATTAAAAGGATACCTGGAACAAGCATTCCCGGTTACCCACCGTTATGCCGACTCCGATACCGTGATGCTGATGTTGAGAAAGTTGTTGAACGCTCACAACGCCACCAACAACTGGTATCGCCTCAATCGTTTCTACTCCGGCCTGGTTTACGACGCCATGAGCCGGTTCGTCCAGATTTACAACCGCCTGGTCCGTGAAGCGCCGGAAAAAAGTGAGGAGTATGGTATTACCGACAAATTGGAGATCGATTTCGATGACTGGGTCCGGTTGTATTTCCATGATCTCGATTTTTTGATCGGACAGCCGCTCTCTTACGTACACTTTACTTTCCGCAAACGCAACCTCGCCATCGAAAATTCCATTCAAAAAGGAATCGATTCAGGAAAATCCCGCGAAGAGGCGATTAAAGAGGCGGCAAAGCAATTCAATATCGAAGAGGATGCGGTTTCCATTTTGTCAAACAAAGCCGTCGATCAGAAGCATCTGGAACTGTTTTACACTTCAGCGGAAAACCCTATCTACGAGTTTCTTTACGATACCGCCTCAGAAGAAGGTTTTATGGACGGCGAATGTCTGATCGATCACTCCTATTTTCTCTCCCACCAACTCAAGGGCCTATCCAAAGAGGACGCCGAATCGGTGGTCAGTGAAATCGAAAGGCTTTCAAAACATTAAAAGCGTGTTAGAATGTTGCGGCTTGATCCAAGAGGCGAACACATCTCTTGGCAACTTTCACTTGGTTACGAATTCATGAGCGATAAACACGAAATGTCGTGGGATGATATTGAAGACCCGGGACCACCGCGGGACCGAGGTCGAGGCGGCCGAGGAGGACGGGGCGGCGGACCCGGCGGCGGTGATCAGGGTCCCCAGTTCGAAATGCCTCCGATCAAAATCCCGAAGTTAACGCCATCCACCATTCTCATTGGCGTCATTATTCTTCTCGTCGTCTGGATTGTGCCCAGCGTAGTTTATACCGTGGCGCAGGATGAAGTCGGCGTGGTCACCCGATTCGGGGAATACGTGCGGACCACCCCGCCGGGATTGCAATTCAAACTTCCCTCTCCCATCGAACATGTACAAACGCCGATGGTGCGAAAGGTCCGGGCCGCAACGGTCGGCTTTCGGCAAAGGGGCACTCAGGAGCAGGATGTTCCGAACGAATCCCTGATGTTGACGGGAGACGAAAATATTGTCGATATCGACCTTGTCGTCCAATACCACATCACCGACGCCAAGAACTATCTGTTCAATATAAGAAACCCGACCCAAGCGGTGCACGACGTGGCAGAGACCGCGTTACGCGGCATCATCGGCAACCGGCCGATCGATGACGTGTTGACCATCGGCAAGGCGGAAATCCAGATTCAGGTGAAAGAATCCATGCAGGCACTTCTGGACAAATACGCTTCGGGCGTTCAAATATTGAACACTCAACTGAAAAATGTCAGTCCGCCGCAACCGGTGGATTTTGCCTTTAAAGACGTGCAAAGCGCCAAAGAAGATAAAGACCGGCTGATCAATGAAGCCAAGGGCTACAGCAATTCAGTGATTCCGGAGGCACGCGGGAAAGCGGCCCAGATCATCGCCGCAGCCGAGGCTTACCGGGAAGAGGTGATCAACAAAGCCCAGGGTGACGCCCACCGGTTCCTGGCTCAGTACAAAGAATACAAAAAAGCTCCGGCAGTCACCAAAACCCGTATCTACCTGGAGACGATGGAAGAAATTTATCCCAGCATGAACAAAGTGATCACTTCCGGAAACAAAAGCGGCGTGATTCCCATTCTGCCTCTGGGCAAAAACCTGGGGGAAGTGTTTTCCACCGGTTCCAAAAAATAAATAAGCACAGGAAACAATAATGAAACCTATTAATTTAATTGTTCTGGTAGCTCTGGTCTTGGCTCTTTATGGGTCCACATTTACCGTCAACATGACCCAAAACGCCATCGTTCTGCAATTTCAGGAATATAAGAAAACGGTGACCGAGCCGGGATTGTATTTCAAAATCCCTTTTGTCCAAGAGGTCCGGTACTTCACCAAGATGTTGCTGGTTCTGGATGCCCCGCCCGCCGACATCATTACCAAAGACAAGAAAACCATGCTGATCGACAATTACACCATGTGGCGCATCCAGGATCCCCTGTTGTTCCTGCAGACCCTGCGGACCCAGCCCGCCGGCGAGTCGCGACTGGACGATATCGTTAAATCGGAACTGCGAGTAGAATTGGGAACCCATGACCTGATCGACGTGGTCACCAAAACCCGCGAGGAGATCATGGCAAAGGTCACCGTGGAAGCCAATCTCAAGTCTGTACAATATGGCATTGAAGTGCTGGACGTGCGCATCAAACGGGCCGATTTGCCGGGCGACAACGCTCAGAAAGTATTCGGCCGTATGCGCTCTGAACGTGAGCGGATCGCTAAAAAATACCGCTCGGAAGGGGCGGAGGAAGCCACCAAAATCCGCGCGGAAACCGATAAGGAAAAAGTAATTCTGGTCGCCGAGGCCTATAAAACGGAACAGGAAGTTCGCGGTGACGGTGACGCCCGCGCCACTAAAATCTATGCCGATGCGTACAACCGGGACCGGGAGTTTTACGCGTTCATGCGGTCGATGCAGGCGTACAAAAATTCCCTGAAAACCGGCACCACTGTTATTCTTTCGGAAAAATCCGATTTTCTGAAATACCTGAACAAATCCCGTTAAACCAGGGTCATTCCACCGTTATGATCCCGATCTCCAGCCCAGCCACATTCCTATGAATATTCTCATCGTCGGCGCCGGCATTGTGGGCTTCAACCTGGCCCAGGAACTTTCCCACGAAGGCCACGATATTTCGATCATCGATGCCGATGCCGAAAAAATCAAACTGATCTCGGAAAAGCTGGATGTACTCGCCATCCGCGGCAACGGTTGTTTACCCAGCACGCTGATCCAGGGGCGCATCCGTGATGCGGAAATGGTCATCTCCGTCACCGACAAGGATGAGATCAACCTGATGGTCAGCTTTTTGGCCCATAAGTTTGACGTGAAAGAAACCTTCGCCCGCCTGCGCCATATGGAACTCACCGGCGAGAGCCAGGTCTTCAAACCGAAGGAATTGTTTGTCGATCACGCCATCAACCCGGCGGAGATCATCATCGACTCCATCCTTAAGATCATCAAAACACCGGGAGCGGTCAATGTCGCCGAGTTTGCCGACGGCCAGATTTTTTTCCGTGGGTTCGATGTACCGGAGGATGCTCCGCTGGCTGGGAAAACCATCGAAGAAATCCGCGAAGTGAGCGAACTCAACGCCTTTCTGGTGGTGGCGATCGTACGCGAAGGCAAATTGATCATTCCAAAATACGAAAACCGGATTCAGGCGGGAGATAAAATTTACATTCTGGTCGACCACGATTTTCTGCCGCTGGTTTTACCCATGCTCAACAAGCAGGTGGATGAAATCCAGAAAATCATCATCTTGGGAGCGAGCCGAATAGCCATCAACCTGGCGCGGGAGCTGGATAAATTTATCGACGATGTCTCCATCATCGAACCTTCACTGGAAAAAGCCAACGAAGCCGCGGATGCTCTGGAACACACCACTATCCTGCACGGCAGTGGCACGGACCCGGACCTGTTCAACGACATCAATATGAAAGACGCGGACCTGTACCTCGCCCTGTCGAATGATGATGAAATGAATATCCTCTCGGCTCTGCTGGCCAAGAAGCACGGCGCCAAGCGGGCCGTCGTCATCACCAACGATCCGGATTACCTGCCCATTCTGGATTCAATCGGCATGGACGTCACCATCAACCCCCGCCTGATCACCGTTTCGGAAATTCTCAAACATCTGCGCAAGGGTCAGGTCGTCAATCTGTACAAACTAATCGAGGGCGAAGCCGAGGTGCTGGAAATTGTGGCTACTTCCCAAAGCGCCGCCGTCGGCAAGCGCATCAATCAACTGAATATGCCGGAGCAGTCCATCATCGGCGCCGTCTTGAGAAAGGACGGCGAAATGGTGGTACCTCGCGGGGCCACCGAAATCCTCGAGGAAGATACGGTGATTGTCGTGACCCTGCCGGACTGCATCGGTAAAATCGAAAAAATATTTGGTAAAAAAACCTCGTTCCTCTCCTGATGAACCTTAAAGCGATTTTCAATGTCGTCGGCATTCTGCTGATTCTACTTTCCGGCGTCCTGCTGGTTCCGTTAGCCGTTTCCCTGTTTTACGCCGACCCGGCCCTGGCCGGTCACCGAACGCCGCTGACCGCCTTTCTCAGTTCCTGTATCGCCTCCGGCGTTACCGGTTTTCTTCTCTGGAAACTTCTACCATCCGGCATCGATAAATTGCGGGAACGCGAAGGATTCGTCATCGTTGGCGTGGCTTGGATCATCATTACCTTTTTCGGCGCCCTGCCGTTTTACCTGACCGGCATCTGCCCCGAATTCGTCGACGCCTACTTCGAAAGCATGAGCGGCTTCACTACCACCGGCGCCTCGATTCTCACCAACATCGACGCGCTGCCCCACGGCATTCTGTT
>QIDN01000035.1 GCA_003229345.1 Nitrospirota bacterium
GCAACTCTGCCCAGCCAGATTAACTGGAGACGAGTCAATAAAGTTATCCTGTTTCCAATAATAATCCCCGGTCAATACATTCCTTTCAAAATCATCATCCCCTCCTCCGAATGGCGGAGAACCCCCGAAGGGTAAGGGAAAGATCACATCTGTAAATGGAACTTCTTCATTGAAGTTAATCAAACTATAATCTACTTCAATACGGATTCTGAAACCTGTTGTGTTTAAATCTTTATTGTACGGTTGGCCATTACTACGCTCGGTAATGAATGGAAACGTCCACATTCCATCAGCAAAGTAATCTTCCAAATCGCCTCCTGCACTCGGGGCATTCGCAGGAAAAAGTAAACCAGCATCTTCCGTTTCACTATTTATCCCTGGGATGTCAACTACGTTTCCGCCCTGGTCCTGGTCAATGATCTGAACCCGCATTAATTCGGGGTGGGAGGTAGTTCCCTCTATCGCAGGAAATTTAAAATCACTGGGTGAATATGAAAGAAAACCCAAGTCAGAACCTACGCCCATATGAATATTTTTCCCACATAAGCTGAATTGAAACACAGCTTCTTCCTGATCCAATAATATTCTAATAGCCTTATCTTTATTTTGAATATTGCTGTCAGCATTAATATCATCAATAATCTGTTGAACAAAAACCCGAGTGGCAGCTACCGCCAAATCCTTTGCGTTTCTGAACCCTGGCCTCGTACCATGATCCTTATTCAAACCATCGCATACACCTATATCCTCACCTATAATGTTAGGTTTGATATCCCCATGAATACATCTCTGAGTAAAGTTTTTTATTACACGAGAGCAAAGCATTCCTTCTTCGTACCACCCTGAAGTTATGTCTGTGAGTCCTGTCTTCAGCGTTGCAGGAAAATCCGGGCAGGGTGATTGTGTCGGACCATCAGGATGCACTTTTGTTTCATCTCCAAGGTCCGTGTTGATCATAGTTCTCCCATGGACTTCCGACCAATTGGTATGGGAATAGTAGTCCTGTAAGGCATGCAAAGCCTGACCGAGTTTTATTCGCGCAAGCGTACCATTTGGAGAAGCTCCGGTTAAGTTGTCAACCACTCGTTTTTTCATTTGTGCCAGCCAACGGGAGCTATCTTCAAATTCTTCATTGTCAAAATGACGTTTGGCATCAAGGCGTGACCCCCCTCTGTCGGTTTTACGGTTTGCCTCGGTAATTTCTTTTAAAGCCTTCTCGCTAAAACCAACTACTTGCCCCGATGACAAAATTTCAAAGAAACCAAAAGGGTTATGATCATAATCACGTTGCAATGCTCGACGAGTTATGTCTTCGTGTATATGAATTATAAAACTTGCAAATGACCATGCTGTTTCTGCACTATAAACCCACAACGTGGCCGCCAGCAGAAAGATTACTTTTAAATTCCTGGAGATATTTTCACATTGTCTCTCAACAGTTTTCATCGACTACCTCCCAATATTTTTGATCTGCAAGCTAATTTTAGAATCTTAGTTTTCACTCACTTAAATCAAAATTGTATCCACATCATGGCGACGTGATAGTGATCGTTTGAATGGCCGAACTATTGTTGCCATCTATATCTTTTGCAGTCCATGTCACCTCAGTCGTTCCCACAGGGAATCCACCCACAGGAGCGTCATTGGTTATAGAAGCTATCCCAAAGTTGTCGGTAGCGGTGGCGGTACCAATAGCCACGGGTGTTAAAGGACCCGTGGATGCAGTCGTGATATCGGGCGGCGGGGTGATCGTTGGAAAAATCACAACCAGAAAGTCGATATCTGCCGTATTGGAAATCTCCGGGTCGGTGGTGTCAGTAGCTGTCAACGTAACATCAACTATCGTGTCTTCAGGGGTTCCTAACGGAACCAATAGCTCCACCTGGATCTGACCCGTTTGGCCCGTGTCCAATGTCAAAGATGAAGGTTGAACGCTACTAATAAATCCCTGATTATCGGTTGCCATCACCGTAAACGTGCCCTGATTTCCGTGATTGGTCAGATCAGCGAAAAGAGTCGAGGTCCCTTCTTCCAAAAATAGAGGAGCAATTATATTATGGAAACCGACTGTTTTGGTTTCGAAAACTGTTGGAAAGGTAACGTCATAGGAGGTTCCATCGAAATTTAAGCCACTGGCCGCGACTTGAAAAGGCTGGTTCGGAAATTGAACAGATCCCGAGTATAATCCGCTTAGCGGATCAGAACCTTGAGGCCGGGAAAGAACAATAGACTGAATTTCTACTCCTGTAGGCGTCACCAACCGAAAGGCCGCTGTATCAACAGGACCGTGTAAACGAGCTTCAACGTTTAGATCGGTCCCTTGAATGGGTAGGCCCTCTATCGGTAGAAAAGATTCGTGTCCAGAACGTCCTTTTAATTCCACAAAATCGAAAGCGGAAAAACTTATGGGTGGAATGGGAATGGGAAAAGGCAGATCGCTCTCCAGAGTGCGGGTCGTACTTACTATGGGGCTATCAAAAAAACCCGGATTCACCGCCAGGGCGGTGATCGTGGTGGTCTGGGTGAGTGTGAGGGGGACTGTGAATATAGGTGATGCGGTTGTCGGTATTGTCCCGTCCGGGGTAAAGTGAATAGTCGCACCCGGAGTTGCGGTGGACAGTGTCACATCCATTGTGGTCGGAAATACCTGAAAAATAGGAGAAAATGTTACAGGCTCCACCTGTGGCGTGACATTCACAGTATAATTGGCACTGGTAACGATGCTGTCCAGTAAGCCGGGCTTCACGGCAATCGCTTTGAGGGTAGCCGTCCCTATGAGAGTAAACGGTCCCGTAAATATCATGGAATTGGCCGTGGTGGGAGTGCTGCCATCGGTCGTAAAATGAATTCTGGCGTCTGGGGTAGCCGTGGTCATTATGATTTCGACCGATTCCTGAAAGGGGCCGGTGTTTGGATCTGGACTGAAAAAGACAGGGCCCGCCTGCGGCGTGCCGATGACTTCGATACTCGTTATCGCGATACTCGCCAATCCGAACACATCGCTCACGATCAACTTTGCCATGAACGTGCCGGGTGTTGTGTATTCATGCGACGTGGTGACACCCGTGTCCGTGATGCCGTCGCCGAAATCCCAGGCATAGGTCAGAATATCCGTGGTCGCGGGATTGGTGATGTCCGGGTCGCTAGAGGCGGAGGCATCGAACGCAACCGTTAACGGCACCGGTCCTGTAGACGAGGTCAGCGTGAACGCCGCCACAGGTGGCTCATTGAATGCGAACGTTTCCAAGATGAGTCCCGTGCCGGGCTTTCCCCGGACCTCCACAGTCAGCGTATTCGCACCGGCTATAAGGGAAACGGGAACATCCAAAAAGGTAACGGTCTGGTTGAAATTGTTTGGAGTTGCAACATTGGATCCATTTAAGGTGATGACGGAACTGGAGACCAGCTGACCGGTCACGGGGTCATCCTCAAGGCTGTTTTGGATGCGGATAATCCCGTCGCGTTGAAGTGGAACGTTGAAGGTATTGGTGACGGTAACGGGAGAGCCGGTGCTGCGGACGAAGGTTTCGGGTCCGAACATCGAAACCTCGGCGGACTGGGCCAGGGCGGGCAGCAATAGGGAGAACCCTAAGGCCATTCCCCAGATATTGAACTTCTCAAGCAAACGGAATTGATGCATCGTTACCCTCCAAGCAAAGAAGTTGGAATGAACCGATTTGGGATACCTATGTAAAAGCCACGCTGGTTTCCCAACTCGGATTATTCGTTTCCGGGGAGCATAGTTTTATTTAGTCATTCATGTCAACAATTAAAACTTCAAAACCTTTTCTACCTAATAGGGTATATGTCTCCGGTCAAATATCCGCTGGGCCAACCGGCTTTAATCCACTGTTTTAAAAATCATTACTTATAGGTTTACCCTATTTTTCAATTTTTGTTTTCTGGGGAATATTATTTTTAAGAGCTGGGTGGGTACCATAAAAAAGTATTCTATTGGGGCCGATACATTTGTACCGGTATTCGTCAAAAACTCCGTCATAAGGTCCAAGTTTTTTGACTCTTTTACCTGGCCAACTCCCTCCAAACTCCAAGCAATAGCTTACTCGAATCCCGCAAGATCAATAAAATATTGATTTTAATGGATTTATGGGTTTGTCTCGGTTTTGTTTGGCACTTATTTTGCTTTACTAAAAAGAGGAAGCAAATTTACAACCAATGGAGTCCAACTCATGGTCATGGATATTTTACAGGATCACTCAAGGGAACCTTTAAGGGCTTCGCTGATTCAACAACTCAATGCCTATTCACAGAATGAGGATGAATTTTTGCGTCATGTGGATTACCTGGCAGGAACCCAGGGCGAAAAAATTTATCCCGTTCTGTTGAGCATCTTTAGCCAGTTGGATTTTAAGGAAGATGAAGCCCGGTTAATTTGGCAGGATCTGGTTCAGCATCGACAACAGATGGCAGCCTCCATGGCCCGTCCGGTCAACCTCACCACAGCCATTTGCGATTATATGCTGACCGTTCGTAAAGAGCTGATCCATCCCAAAGTGGTGGAGTTGAATCTATTTGAAGAAACCACCCACTATTGTAAATGCGACCGCCTGACCGGCCTTTATAACCGATCCTATTTCGATGAGGCGCTCAAGAGTGAGGCGTCGCGGTGTAAACGTTATAAAACGGAATTTTCACTGGTCTTTTTTGATCTTGATCGTTTCAAAAGAATCAACGACACCCTTGGGCACCAAGCCGGGGATATGGTTTTAAAATCTGTCGCCAAACTGATTCAATCAGAAAAGCGGGCCGAGGACATCGCGTTTCGTTTTGGCGGAGAGGAAATCATCCTGATACTTCCGGGAACTCCAAAATACAATGCCTTGATCCTTGCCGAGCGCATCCGGCATAAAATTGAATATATGAATTTGAGTTTCGAAGGGGAGAAGGTTGACGTTACAGTTGCCGGTGGAGTCGTCACCTTTCCGCTGGATACCGATATCGAAACGGAAATGGTGGAGTGTGCCGACCGGGCTCTGTACCGGGCCAAAAGTCAGGGCCGGAACCAGATCGTTCTGTTTTCGGAAGACAAACGCCACAACTATCGAGTGGGTTTGATCGGTCCTATTAAAGTCCAGGAACTTGGTATGAAAACCAACCAGTTGCCCTCGCTGGGCCGCATCAAGGATCTCAGTCTTTCGGGCGTGCTGTTTGAATTGCAGAAGCCCATAGACACGGGAAGCCGTATTCAGGTGGAGGTGCCTCTTTCTTCCCGGGATAAACCATTGGTGATGGTGGGGCGGGTGACCCGTTTGCAAACGTCCGGTTCTTTTTATGAAGTGGGCGCCACGTTCCTGCACTTTGGAGAGCAGGACCGGGCGGACATCAGTAAGCATTTTACCAGTCTGCTACACATGGCCTCTGCCGCACGTTAATACACCTTCCGTTTCCATCCACCCAAATTAAAATGACGGAGCCCTTCAAAGGCTCTTGTTGCTGATCGTTCTCATAATCCCGAGGGAGGGTTTAAGGGCGCGGAAAATACTGGGCACTTGGCCTGGGGCTGTAGATGAAGTTTGCCAGAATCGCCAGGGTTTCCCGCTCGATGGTGACAGGAAAGGGATAATAAGGCGCTGCGGATTTAACCGCCTGGAGCGCCGCTTCGTCCAGAACATTGTACCCGGAACCATTGATCAATCGGACATTCGTCAGGTTGCCGTCCTTGGAAATCTGAAAACGAAGAGTCAGTTCCCCGCTAATTCCCTTGCGCTGCGCCTCGTTCGGGTAGCCCCATGCCAGTTCGATTTGTCGCTTGATACGCGCAAAATAGGAGGCATACTTGGTTTCCCGCGTATCCAGAGAAATCGCTTCACCATCATCCTCAGCGATTTCAGATTCCGTATTCATTGCGGCGTATTTATCCGCATCGAAGCCATCCAGTAGTGCCAGCGTTCCTCCGGCAATTCGTTTCGGTGGTGAGTCGTTGGAAACATCCCCCTTACTTTTTGGAAGAGCAAATCCCTTGTCATGCGGACGGAAATGTTTTTTAATCGTTTTTGAGGTGGGTTCCGGCACCGATTTCTTTTTGGGAGTGGGTCGCGATTTTTTAGAAACGGCTACGGATTTTTTGGTTTTGGGGACCACCGTTTTTTTGTTCTTATAAAGCGGGTTTTTCTTTGCATTTCGATTGGAATGTGCCCGGCTGTCGTAACGGGCAATCAGCTCGGAACTTTTAGGTTTTTCGATAGTGCGCGGTTTCGGAATGTCCGCAAGTTTTGGAGGAAGAGGTGCCTTTTTCTCCGGAGCCAGGTATTTGACTTTCACTGCGGGAAGTTTTGTGGTGGTTCTCTTTTCGTCGGGCATTAATCCATGAGCCACCATGACCGCGATATGCAGACCCAGAGAAATGAGCACGAACCACTTAAGCCGCGGAGACTCCTGAATTTCAAACCGATCAATCGGCATAACCTCTACACTTTCGGTTTCTCATAATAATCCTCCCCTTTGAAGGGGAGGCTGGGAGGGGTTGATAACCCTCTCCCTATTTCGTGGTTGCTCAATTGACCGAGCGGTTTTAAACAATCCAAACACAGATTCTTCGCTCCTCCCCGGAGGGGGAGCTGGCTGACGATTTTCGGCTGATGAAAATCGTTGGGCGCAATTCAGGAATTGGGTCCAGCGTTACGTTGGCGCTCAGAATGACAATTAACGTTTTTCTGCCATTTTGAGGAGCCGCAGGCGACGAAGAATCTATATTTTAAGTTATTACCCCGTCAACCGGGCAACAACACCCATTCTCACTGTATCGCATCCCTGCCACCACCAGCAAATAAAAACGAATTTTCGACCTTTATCTATACGCCCTTCGGCAGGCTCAGGACAGTTGCCTGTAGGTAATTTAGATTATTCGGGGCATTGACAGCAGCTGGGTCCAGCGGCACGCTGGCCGGCTAGGCTATTTTTTGGACAAAGAGCTGGGTCTTGTCCGCGTACCAGTGGTATGCCGTTTCGATTTGCGGGGTATGCAGATTGGGGGTGTCGTAGTGGCCTGCTTCATCGAAGGGGACATAGTGCATTTCCATCGAACGATACAACTGGTTGAGGTAACCCTGAAAATCGGCGTACATCGGGATGAGTTTTTTCAGTTTGGGCATAGCCTGTTCTTTAAACCGCAACAGCTCTTTGCCGAAAGGATGAATAGCCGTGAGTCCGTCACTGCCGTGCCGCTGCTCCGCGAAATACACCAGCGATTCGAAATCCTCCCAATCCTCCAGTGCATCCACATCCGAAACAAAGGCCGGATCGTCGTTGAATTTAGCGAGAAACGGAGTGTCCAGAAGAATGGAGGCCCCCTGATTGAAATTCTTGAGATGCGCTCCGAACTTGAATTTATCGTCCAGCCGGAATTGCTTCAAATCGGAATCAAAGTGCCGGAAATGTTTCGCCAGAACCGGCAACAGCATCAACATGCGGGCCGGGGACCGCAGGGCCTTGCTCAATCCTGCGTTGAGGATTTTCCCGTCCTTGCGGGTTTGGTGCAACAGCTCAATAATATCGTCCTCGATGGCCGACAAATTGATGGGGTAGACGTTGGGCTCCTTCACATCGTGAAGCTGTTTGG
>QIDN01000362.1 GCA_003229345.1 Nitrospirota bacterium
GGGAACGGGTTAACCTACAACGCCTCTCGATAATCACCCGGCACAATTCAGAATTCAGGTCCAGCGTTACGCTGGCCTGCGGGCGTAGCCCGCCTTTACATTTGTTGATTCCACTTTTAGAATGAGTAGATATGTATCGTAAGACTTTGGAGTAAGCATGACGCGTCCTGGAATCGACAAATACAAGGATATTTACCAGCCCGAGGACATCCCTTCGTCCAAGCCACCGCCGGAACCTTCCCGCAACAAATTTCTTAAAATCGGGGCTTTTTTGATTCTCGCTGTCCTGCTCATTGGGGGCCCCGCTTATTACTATGTCAGCCAGCGCGGGATCAGTTGGTTCGCGGATGACAAAGATTCCATTCAGGTAGAGAAGGGCAAGGAGATCATTGCCGTCCAGCAACTGGTGAAAGAGGGCAAACTGGTGCGTGCCTTGGATGTGATTCAAACACTGTACACACTGCATCCCGATAACGCGGAGTATGTATCGACCGGTGCCTGGGTTCATTTCAAGATGGAAAATTACCGGCGTGCGTTGAAATTATCCGAAAAGGCGGTGAAGCTGGATCCCGGCAGAGCCAGGGATCATGCCATTTTGGGGGCGTCCCGCCTTTTTTTCAAACAATACAAACCGGCTCTTGAGACATCCTTGAAAGCCATTCAGCTGGACCCGGATCAATCCCTGGCCTATCTCACCATAGGAGAGATTTATTTAAAGGAAAACGACCCAAAACGAGCCCTGCCTGCGCTGAAGCAGGCCGGACGCCTGGATTCGGACAACGCACGGGTGTGGACCCGGTTGAGTTCAGCCTTCATCAAACTCGAACAATGGGACAAGGCACAACTCTCTGCTGAAAGGGCGCTGGAACTGGCACCGGACACCCCCGGCGTGCATTTCAACCTGGCCATGATATATTACAAGAAACAACAGGGACAACAGGCCGTGGAACACATGCAACGGGCGGAAGATTTGTACGGGCAGGCTGGTCAACTTGAATGGGCGGGGAAGGCCCGGCAGAACAAAGATCTCATCATCCGGAAATTCAAACTGCGGCCGGAAGATATTATTCCTTGAGGCAGAGATGACCCTCCACATTAAAGTTCAACCAAACCATTGACTGCTATGAGCGACCGTGAATTCGAACCCAGGTTAACGCCCAAGCCTCCTCCAACCGATCCGGCGGAAATTCATTTTAAAAATGCCTGGCAACATCGAAAATTCAAACGGTACCAGGAAGCCGTTGACGAATTTCTAAAATCCCTGGAGCACAATCCAGATAAAGGCGCCACCCACTTCAATCTGGGCCTGGTATACGATCAATTGAACGAGGGACGCCGGGCATTGACTCATGTTGAAAAAGCGCTGGCATTGTTTGGAACGGAACAACACGCTTCCAATAATGCCGCCGCCCAAAGCCTGTTCAAAAAGCTGGTCAATAAATACCCAGACCTGGCCCAAGATATTCAAAAAAAATAACCTCTCCCAAAGAGTTCCATTGTACCCCTCCAAGCTTGCCCAAAAGTGTCTTCGCCTATAAAAAACATTTAGTTATATAGATTTACACAGTTCTCCCAGGGCTATGGATCGCTCACTTTCAATAAAAGTACATTATTTGTTAATGTATTTTAACCCCATTCAGGGTATTATTGGGAACACTTTTATAACGATGAAATCACGTCTTTGGTTTCCCGAAACGTCCTTACCGGGGAAGGTAAGTATTAATGGAAAAGATCAAGCGGTACGTATTTGACCATTTCGAAAGCCACTTCATATTCACGATTTTAGTCAGCGTTATACTGATCAATTTCTTCATTTATTCCAAAATTGCGTTCCTCAATTTTTACTATCTCCCAATTATGCTCGCAGGTTATTACCTGGGGCGGCGCACGGCAGTGCTGGGTGCGTTTTTCACCATTCTCATGGTCTGGGTATTTGTGCTGGCAGACCTGGATCACTACTACTACTACTACGCCCAAGAAGAAAAATTCCACCTGTACTTTCACCTCACGGTTTGGGCTGGATTCCTGGTTCTGGCGGGGTGGATCATCGGCGGATTGAAGGAAAAACTCCGCTTCACCGACAAACTGCGGGAAGAGTTGGCGCAGGAAAAACAATTGCTGGATATCACCAACAATCGGTTGAATGATTACAGCTCTCAGCTGGAGACAAAGGTTTCTGAAAGAACTCAGGAACTGGAACGGTCGCAGGGAAACGTCGAATCCTTAAAAACCCGTGTGGAAGATGCTTTATTCTCCGTAATGGATTCCAAGGTAGCGCGGTTGATGATCGAAGGTAAACTGCGCAACGAAAAACGGCGGATCTCCGTTTTATTTTCCGACCTCAAGGACTTTACCCTTTATTCCGAGCAGAACCCGCCGGAGCGAGTGATCAACGAATTGAATGTTTATCTCGCTGAAATGGAGGATTGCATCACCCAGTTCTACGGCCATATCGACAAATATATCGGCGACGGGATCATGGTGGAATTTGGAGCGCCTGTTAAATATAAAAATCATGCGGTTTTGGCAGTCTTGGCAGGCCTCACCATGCAGGAGGGAATGAAGAAAATTCCTACCCAATGGAAAATGCGGGTAGGAATCGCCACGGGGGTGTCCGTGGTGGGTCTTTTGGGATTGAAGCGCAAAAGTTACTCTTGTATCGGAAATACCGTGAACCTGGCCTCCCGCCTTGAAGAATTATGCGAGCCCGGTGAAGTCTACATCGACCACAACACGTATATGATTGTTCAACAATTTTTTCACGTCAGCCGGATTCGTTCCGTCTATGGGAAGCGGGAAGCGGACAAGATTGTGGAAGCTGAAATTCAATCCCTCGAAAACCTTCTGAATCAAAATCCCAACGACGCGCAGATGCTGTTCGCCCTGGGGCAGGCTTTCTTTAAAAAGCGGGCCGCCAGCGCCGCCATGGAGGTTTTTCAAAAAATATTAAAAATCAACCCGAACCATGTAGAAGCCCGCGAGGCCTACGCTGAGGCAGAGAAAAATCAGGACGAATACGAAAAAATAGCTATCCGCGGGAAAAAAGAGCGTGTATCGATTTATCGAGTCATAGGACTAAAAGACCCTCTTATGGATCGCAACAAAATTCCCCGGTACTTCTTTGACAGGTATGCATCGGTAACTGCCAATATTAAATTACCGATGGAACTGATTCATGCATCCGAGGCGGTCGATGGCACCCTGGGCCATGGCAAAACAGTGGCGCTTCTTTCATATGCACTGGCTGAAAAATTGGGATTGTCCCACAAGGAAAAAGAAGAACTTTTGATCGCCGGATATTTACATGATTTGGGAAAGATCATTATCCCTCATGAAATCCGGGGCACCGACCGACCCTTGTCCAAGTACGAGCAGGCGCTGGTCTACCAACACCCAACAGAGACCAGCCGGATGATCAAGCAGTTGGGGTACACTTCAGAAATACTCCACAACTATGTGAAGAACCATCACGAACACTATGATGGATCGGGTTATCCGGATAAATTAAAAGGGGAGCAAATTCCTCTGGGTTCACGGATACTGAGTATCGCCAACGATTTCGACGTCCTGACCAGCAACAGGAAAAATCAGGTGGGCTTGAATTATCAAACCGCCATTAAGAAATTGCAGAGGAAAACCAAGGCAGGCAAATATGATCCACAATGTCTCGCAGCATTAATGCAGTTGTTGAATTTACAAACAACCCCTCCCCGCCTTCTCGCCTTTCCGCTAAGAACTTAATCCCGTTCTTGGACCACATAAAGGCGAGAGGCTCGCATTTCCAAAACCAACCGATTCGTTTGCAGCAGGCCTGCAGCTTAATCCTGTTCTTTGTGCTTGAACTGGAACCTGCGAACCATTACCGCGAAAACGATAGCAGCAGCCATTCCTGCGGACAGGATCAATCCATCAACAATCAAAACCAGAGAAATGGGAGTGTTGATGAGAAGCCACTCCATGACCTGATGAAGACCTACCCATGAATCCGGATTTTGCATCCAGGCTCCAAACGCAGTGCCGTCAAAAAGAAAACTAAACACCATCATGAGAGGCATGGCGTTCCACACACCGTCCTGCAACCAAATCACAGTCTGATATCCCAAAAGGCCAAAACCTGAAAGGAATACCGTAAAGCACAACAACAACCCGAGCAAACTGAGATTACCAAAAACATAATCCAGCACGGTAAACCGCTTGAATAAAAATTTCAGCTCCTTCCGGGTTGCCTCATAGGCGGAAACCAAACCCTTTTCAAAAACAAAGCGACACGTCTCCAAGGCGTCCAAAACAAACAGACGAGCGGACTCCATAGCCCCTAACATTTCCCCAACACGTTTGGAATCGTCATAAGTTTTACCAGTCTGTACCATGATTTCTCCTTCCCGGCCGTGAGCTCTAAAACACCCGATTCACGAAACCAATGAAAAACAAGAGCTACCTCCCAGCCTACCCCCAGCGGTGGGAATAAGTCAAATACTCTCTCATTTTTGAGATGAGTCTGGGAGGCGATGGGATTCTTTAATTTTTGGGTGGGCTAACTTCCAAAAAATTAATCACATTGGGAATTTACTATCCGGGCCAAACGCAGCAGTTTGGAGCTGATTTGCAGATTTTCCCGATGCGACGCTTCAATATTGATTTCAAACCGAACCTTGCCGCTCTTCAGGTAAAAATTGATGATTCCACATTGCCCGGCAAAACCGGCCGTGTCCCCGATGGTTAGAATACCGGTGCCTTTGAGAATGCTGAGAATGGACTGCATCCGTCTCTTTTCAGAGGGGTTCACAAAAATAATATGGTACTGACTCACCTCATTTAAATTTTTGACTCTGGAAACTTCCAGGAGCCTTTCCCGAACTTTTTTCCCGTTCAAATTCATCAAGGAATTATCAATGGGCCCCGTGCCCAGAATACCAATCCGGAGAGGAGAATTTTCTTCTTCAAACGCTTCAGGCGGCCAATCAATGAATTTGGTGAAATTGTGGATGAACGCCGCCTTGACTTCATGTTCCACTGAAGCGACTTCAAGGGATACCTCGGCCAAAGCCTGGCCCGCCAGTGGCGCACACCAGCCCCAGAGGAGCAACCCAAATACTATGAAATGTCGCGACAGTTGATTCATCAAAACACACCTAAACAAAAATTGGAGGACTTTCTCCGGCTTCTTCAATTTTTTTATATTGGTTCGGTTCACCACTTGGGTTGCCTTTAAAATTTTAAAACCAACTTACCAAAAACCGAACGTTCTACCAGATTGCGGTCGTTGGTCTGAAGACGGTCGTTACCCCATTCCTGACGCTGGTTATCCAGCAGGTTCTTGCCAACGATACTGACTTCGACATTCTTGGTGGGACGCCATCCGAGCCGGAGGTCCAGCCGGAAATAGCTCTGCACCTGTTGGCTCTTGAGGGCGTCTACGTAATACAACATTTGATCAAATTCCCAGTTCGACGGCAGGTCCATGTGAGACCGGAGACTCCATTGAAATTCCGGATCGACGTCCTCCAAATCCATGACGCTGATATCGGTGCTGGCGGGGTCCATTTTCAAATCCATTTCGAACCAGGCGAAACTGCTATTCAACCGCCACCAGTCCGCCACATCCCAAGTGGCGGCCAATTCCACGCCATAGGTTTCGCCGGACAACCTGTTTCGGGTGACGATTGGTAGTTCGAAATGCCCCGGTGCGGGAATGGGATTAAAAACGGGCGTTTCAAATTCAAAACTTTGCAGGTCATCGTAAAAATTAGCGAACGCGGCCACATCGAAAAACAAACGCTCATGCGGCCGTACCCGGTACCCCAGCTCCACCGCAAGCAAATCTTCTGATTCAAAATCCAACTGTCCCTGAATCACCGCCACTGCCGGTGTCGGACCGGGTAAGGTGACCGCCGACGCGTTGAATCGGCCTGCATCCTCGGACCGGTTCGGGGTGCGCACCGCACGGGAAACTGCCGCCCATACGGTATGCTTGTCGTTCGGCGTCCACGCCAGGCGTGCGTTGGGTTGAAACTCGAATCCGGTAAAGTTGTTGATGGAGAACTTGGACCCGATCGTAAAATAAAGCTCGTTCTCGATGAGAGCAATCTTGTCCTGGATAAAAGCGTTGGAGATATAATTGAGGTTGCTGTCCGGGAAGTAACTGATACCAATACTATTCTCAAATGAATCCTGAATAAAACGGTGCCCCAATCCCCACAAGATTTCGTGCCGATCTCCTAATTGGAAATGGTGCTGGAAATCAAGATCATAAGTATCCACCAGAAGCTCTCTCAGGAGCAGGCTGTCCCGGTGGTCGTGATTGTAAAAAAATTGGAGGGCCATATCCGAGGTTTCTGAAAAGCGGTGCTTCCAGCGGGCGATGAAATTGCCGCCGCGAATTTGGGCCTCCCCTGTAACATCAGACGTCGTTATAGGAGCCAGGGAAATTACGGCATTGGATGTTTTAGTTGCATATTCTCCTGCAAACACATCCCCCTGGAAAGTGAAGGAGTTCGATTCAGAAGCGTCCCAGTCCAACCGCATGCCGCCGCGTCCCGATTCAAATTCATCCGGGGCCGGGTTCCCTTGCAAATCGTCCAGGTTGTCGCGATTATAATATTTTCCGTAGACCCGGATCGCCGCATTTTCCCCGATTTTTTCTCCGTACCGAATCGAGCCGATGAAGCGGTCCAGATTGCCTCCACCGGCGCTGATTTGTCCGCCCAGAGTTTTCTGCGCTTTTTTGGTGATGATGTTGATGACGCCGTTGACCGCATTGGCGCCCCACAAAGTACCGCCCGGTCCACGGATCACTTCAATGCGTTCGACATCTTCCAAAACCAGATCCTGTTCATCCCAGAACACGCCTGAAAACACATGGGTATAGACCGAGCGGCCGTCGATCATCACTAGCAGCTTGGTGGCAAAACGGGAGTTGAAACCGCGCGCGGAAATGGCCCAGGTGCTGGAATCAATCTGAGCCACATGCACACCGGGCACCATGCGCAGGGCTTCGGGGATGGTGTTGACGCCGGAGCGGCGCAAATCTTCCTGGGTTATGACGAATATTGCGGAGGCGGCTTTGGATAAATTTTCTCCACTCTTGGAGACCGATGTCACCTGAATATCCATCAACTCTTCAAGAGTCAATCGGGTCAGGTCGGCAGGAACACCCGGCGGTTTTTCCGCATAAGAAAGAGCGGGGGCTAACACCCCGAGCAGAATCGCACTGAAAACTCCCAAAAAGGACAGTTGAGACTCTCGCTTTTTAATCCACTTCAAAAAGTTCATTGATACCCTGAAA
>QIDN01000121.1 GCA_003229345.1 Nitrospirota bacterium
CCCTCCCCGTCGGGTATGCCGACGGATTGGAACGGCTCCTGACCAACCGGATGCAGGTGCTGGTGCGCGGTCACAAGGTGCCGCAAGTGGGAACCGTTTGCATGGACATGTGCATGATTGATGTGACCGATATTGCGGAGGCGAAGGAAGGCGACGAGGTGGTCCTGTTCGGTCGACAAGGGAACGAAACCATCACCGCTGACGAGATGGCGGTTCAAGCCGAAACCATCTCTTACGAGATTTTGTGTGGCGTTGGAAAACGGGTTCCCCGAATTTATATTCCTTGATATTAGCTACTTACGATTACTAATCTCATCTATCTTATTAATACCTTTGGCGGCGCACCAACGACGGATTCCGTCAATGATTTTGATGGTGACAGCAGGATCAAAAAAATTAGCCGTGCCCACTTGAACCGCCGATGCACCGGCCATCAAAAATTCCAACGCGTCTTCCGCAGTGCGGATTCCTCCGATCCCGATCACGGGAATGCTCACCCCCCGAGCCACCTGATACACCATGTTCAAAGCAATCGGTTTGATCGCCGGGCCGGACAACCCGCCACTGCCATTGGCGAGATAAGGTTTCCGGGTGTCAATGTCCAGAGCCATTCCGACATAGGTATTGACGAGCGATACCGCATCGGCTCCCGCAGCTTCCGCCGCTTGAGCGATTTCACAGATATCAGTCACATTGGGGGACAGTTTCACGATTAAAAATTTTTGAGTGGCGGGACGCACCGCCTTCACCACCTGCTCCACAATTTGCGGATTCGAGCTGAAAGCAAGGCCGCCTGCCTCCACATTGGGACAGGAAATATTCATTTCCAAGGCGTCGATGCGCTCCAGCGGGGAAAGCTGCCCGGCCATCTCGACATACTCCTGGACGGTCTCCCCGAAAAAGTTGGCAATGATGCAGGTCTTATATTTCTGAAGGAGGGGAAGTTTTTCATCCCGGAATCGTTCGAGGCCGACATTTTCCAACCCGATGGCATTGAGCATGCCCGAAGCGGTTTCATACACGCGGGGCACCGGGTTGCCCAGGCGGGGTTTCAGGGAGAGCCCCTTGGTGCACAATCCCCCCAATCGGTTGAGGTCAAGAAATGGAATGAACTCCAACCCATAGCCAAAAGTTCCTGATGCGGCAATGACAGGATTACTCAACTCAAGAGCGCCCAATTTGACTGAAATATCAGGATCAGAGGCCATCAGATGATTTGTTATAATTTGTTAAAATTAGACGGCGGCCTTTTAAGCCTAACCATATAAAAAACAATGCCTTTTGCTTGACACCCGGAATCATGCTGGATATAATATTCGTAGTTTCAGTGGGATAGAGGTTTTGGCGACCCCTGATAACACACCTATTCAAATTAACAGATTTTTGCCCACTTCGCATTTTTAAATCCGCCAGAGCCCGACTCTCCCCGACCCTGAATCCGAACGTAACAGCAACACCTTATTTCCAATAACCTTTCACTCCCAAAAAAATCATGTCTGCTAAATTATTTAATGAGCCTCAACAGAGTGAACGACCCGGACATAAAAGGACCATCAAAAAAATCGACGATTTGATTCTGGATGCGGAGATCGAAGCCCAGACCGAGATCAACCAAAAAATACGTTCCAGTAATACCAGAATGCTTTTGGCAGTTCTGGTTGGAGTGGGATTGTTATATGCTCTCTATTCGGGAGTGCAGAACCAAACCATTCCTATGCCCTCCTTTCTAATGGAGGAAACCCAGGTCGCCCAAGCGCCGCCCGCACTGAAGCCTACGCCCATTCCCTTTCCAGTAACCGAATCCGCTCCGGCTACTGAAACGGCAGTGCCATTCCTAAACGAACCGCAAGAGGAGAACCTGAGTCCTTTGGAAAATGAAGTGATTTCCATGATTCAGAAAAACCTCGGGAAACCAGGGGAAATAGCTTCAAACCCGGAACCGGCAGAGCCTTTCCAGCAGGATTCCCCAAAAGTTGAAAGTACTTCTCCATCCACTCCGGCTGAATCGACGCGCCCAGCAACCAACCCCGTGTTGAAACCCAGAACGGAGATAATACCAGCAGAGCCCTTTACTCCCAAATCTGTCGCGCCCCGGCTTACAGCAGCGCAAAGTGAGTTTTTCATACAGGTGGGAGCCTTCTCAGTGAAAACAAACGCGGATCGCGTGATCAAGAAACTGATGTCCGGTGGATTTTCCCCGCTCGTTCAAACCCGCACAACCCGATCCTCCATGTATGTTGTTTTCATCGGGGGTTTCGCCGACAAACAAAGTCCGCAGAATATGATTACGGAATTAAGGACCAAGGGATTGACCCCAACACTGAAAAAAAATGATAACGGGAGCTATTCCATTATTCTGGGCAAGGAAAGATCAAAGGAAAGAGCTGAGGCACTCAAACAGAGATTAACCAAACAAGGTATTTTCACCAGCCTGAAGCAGATGAAAATTGACATGCGAATGTTCATCGTCCGTGTTGGAGGTTTTGCAAGCAACACGAACGCCTTGCAGGGCCAGAAAAAACTGGAGACTCTGGGGTACAGGGGCACTCTGATTCGCAAAAAATCCTGACATTTTTGAGCTTCTTTTGCTCTCATCCCGCAGGATGAGGGCTTTTTTATGTTCCTTTCCGGAAAAAATATCCGAAATTCCGCATTTTTGAATGTAATATATGTCATCGTCAAACGACCAATTTGAAGTTTAAAAGGTTTCCCGCAATCCTTGCCCGGTTATGGGAAGAGATACTATTTCGCATCCATTAATCTGGTTCCATACCATACTCAGGAGTAGTTCATGAAAAAGACTGTCACCCTATTATCCGCTTTGATTTTTTCTCTCGCACTTTTGGTACCCAGCCTGATGTGGGCTGACGGGAAGCACATGAAAGAGGAGGGTTCCGGCATGAAAATGGATAAATCCTCCCACGAAAATGACAAGAAACACTCCAAAGATTACAAAGACGGCAAAGGCCACATGAAGGCAGGTAGCGCCGGTAAGGAAGAGTATGATAAAAGCGCCGACCACAAAAAAATGGAAGAAGGCAGTAAAGACGGCAAAAAAATGAAAATGACTGCTCCGAAAAAATAGGGCCGTTAATCTCCGCAAAAAGCGCTTCACTCAGAAACCAGGGAATCCTGCGGGACTCCCTGGTTTTTCTTTTGCTTTTTAATGAAATTTCGCACCAATTCTTGTATGATCCTCTAAGTTTGATTAACAAGAGTTCCCAATCTGGTTAATCCGTTTTACATTCCAATTCTTGCCACCCCTTGAACCGCAACCTTTCAGTTCACAATCCAGAAATACTGAACTCCATTTGCCAACTGGTTCAAAGGCGATCACAAGACGATTGCTATGACTACTGACCTTATCTATGTGCTGGCAGGCCTCGCCTTGTTATATTTCGGCGGTGAATCCCTGATTACCGGAAGCCTGCGGATCGCCCATCGTTTTAAAATCAGCCCCTTCGTGATTGGCGCTACAGTAATGGGATTCGGGACCTCATCGCCCGAGATGGCGGTCAGCATACTCGCCTCCTTTCGGGACGAGGCCGAGGTAGCGGTTGGGAATGTCATCGGGAGTAACATCGCCAACGTGGGGCTGGTTCTCGGATTGACGGCCCTGATCATCCCTCTCACCATCGAGAAAAAACGGTTTAAAACCGAAACCCCTCCCCTTTTAATTGCCAGCTTCCTCATTCTATTTTTAGTCTGGGACTTTACCTTGTCCCGTTGGGAAGGCGTGTTATTACTGGCGGGATTGGTGATTTACACATGGAAAACGCTTAAAAATGATGAAGCCTCGGATTTTGAGTTGGGGGAAGAAGTTTCTCTCTTCGCCGGTAAAGGAATCGGCTATCAAATTGGATTGGCTCTCGCGGGATTGGCACTTTTAGTCTTGGGAGCCGAATGGATGGTGCATGGCGCCGTCAACATCGCTCGGGAAATGGGAATCAGCGAGTGGTTTATCGGGATTTCTATCGTCGCGCTGGGAACCAGCTTACCCGAAATCGTGTCTTCCTTAATGTCCGCCCGACGGGGTCACGGCGAAATGGCTCTGGGAAATATATTTGGAAGTAATATCTTCAATATTTTTATGGTTCTGGGGGCCAGCGCTTCCCTTCATCCCCTGAACATCCAGGAAGCCATTCATCCCGACCTCCTGATCACCACCGGAGTGACCTGCCTGCTGCTGCTTCTCATCAGCCGTAAACATCAACTGAACAAGCTCGATGGCATCATCCTGCTACTGTGCTATTTCAGTTATATCGGATTGAAGGGGATGGGGATAATCTGATGGCTACAGTTCCTCGCCCGCTTCCGGGTTGCTTTCCTCCGGTTCCACTCCAAAGATATCAAAAGGGGTGTTAACGACTTCCGAATCGAGGGGTTCTGCATCCGCCGGTTTAGTAGTTTCAGCGGGGACGACCGCTTCCACTTTTTTGGGAGTGGCTTTAATATGTTTGAAACGCCATAACTGCTGTTTGTATAAACGATTGTTCGCATCAATTTCCAAAGCCTTTTTGATGGTCTCGACAGCTCTATCCGTTTTCCCACGAACATAATAAACTTCCGCCAGCGTGTCGAGATATCTGTGATTCTGCGGATCGGACTTGACCGCTTTTCGGGATAACCTCTGCGCCTTGGCCAGCTTGGTTTTCTTCTTGGCATACAACCAGGCCAGCCGGTTCATCACCGGATATGAATTCGGAAGAACTTTTATAGCTTTTTCACAATGGTCGATACTGACTCGGTAAAATCCCTTCTTTTTGTATGCCTCACACAGCTCATGAGAAACCAAACCATTGTTCGGTTCCATTTTGGCGGCTTGCAATAAAACTTCCACGGCACGGTTGGGATGTTTGTTTTTCGTTTGAGCGCTACCCAGTGCCAACATATACGTCAGGTTTTTGGGATCGGCCTTAAAAGCTTTTTCAAAAGATTGAGCGGCAGAAGCCACCTGCTCAGCCGCCAGGGAAATCTGGCCCAGTTCATAATGTGCGCCGCCCAGCTTGGGGTCTAATTTCACGGCGGTTTCGAGAGCGGTCTTAGCCTCATCCAGTTTTTGATCCTGGCTTAAGAGTTTCCCGAACAGATAAAATCCTTCTCCATTCTGATCGTTGATTTTGACTGCTTTGCGTAAAGCCAGTTCAGCTTTTTCTCTGTCCTGACTGGCGAGATAAACTTTCCCCAACTGAGTTTGAATGATGTCATTTTCAGGATCCAGTTCTTCCGCCGCCTGGTAGGAATCCAGAGACTTGGGAATATCCCCCTTTTCAAAATACCATTGCGCCACCTTCATCCGGGCTTTCAGGTTTTCGGGAAATAATTCGACGACTCTTTCAAACTCACCAACGGCTTCCTCTTCCTGGTTGTTTTTGATAAACAACTCCGCCAGGACCAAATGAAGTTCAGGCTCATCTTTCTGGGCCCGGACCGCTTGTTTCATTTCCTGAATCGCTTCGGGAATTCTATTTTCTTCCATGTACAATTCCGCCAGCTTGCGGTGCGGCTTGTAAAAATCGGGGTCCACCCGGGAAGCCATTCTAAGAGCCGCGATACCATCGTCCCGTGCGCCTTTAGTCAACTTCAGGACTCCCAACTCGTAAAAAGCCTGAGGATTTCGTGGGTCTTGATCGATAACCGACTGGTAGATATCGGAGGCTTCCTTGAACTGACCTTTACCGGAGTACACTTTAGCGAGCTTGATGCGATAGGTATTTTCCTGAGGCTGGAGGTCGAGGGAGCGCTGGAATTGGGTCAAAGCCTGATTCCATTCCTTCTTTTGCAGATAGACTTCACCGAGCCCGGCATAAACGTGAGCATTGTTGCGAGAAACTTTCAAAGCCTTCAAAAACTCCCCTTCGGCATCCGAAAATTTCTTCTCCTCCAGGAAAGCGGTTCCCTTATTCAACAGATCAGCGACGCTGTTGGGCTTCGGACCGGTAAACTGCACGGCCACTAAACTGATAACCGCCAGGCCCGCCGCAATCGCCAACGCTTTTTTCCCGGTTTTTGGAATTTTCGAGAAATACGCGAAGACTGCTTGTTTGGGTTTACTCGGTTGGCTGTTTGGAATTTCAAAACTGTCCGGGGTGATTTGCTGTGCGGCGACCTGAATGTCTTCGCCGATTTCCTGGGTTTCTATCGGAGGCTCAACCGTCTCTTTTTTCTTGGATTTGTAAGGCGCCTTCGATTCGGGTTTGGCCTTGGTCATCTTGCAACGACCTTCAAAATTCGAGCCTTCATCTACGATGAACTGGTAGGTCGAAACATCTCCGACAAGCTCACTTTCTTCTCTCAGGTTGATTTTATTTTCAGCTTTCACATTCCCGTGGATCGTCCCCATATTGGTGATGTCGAATGTCTCAATATTGCCTTTAACGAAACCTCCCTTACCAATAACCAGATGATCCGAAGAAAAAAGGTCGCCCTCGAATTCTCCTGCGATATGAAGAACGCCTTTACTGCGCAAAACTCCCTTAAGTTTCACTCCATCTTGAAAATATGAATCCATAGTTTTCCCGGGGTTGATTTGAATAGAAATTGAACGGTTGGCTTACCTCAGACTAAGTCCTTTTATTTTTAAAATCAATAAAATTAATGAGTTATACCCCATCCCGGCCAGAATCCCGGAAATGATTGAAAGTCGATGTAAAAGCGAACCCAAGGGCATATCCCTTCCAGAATATCCAGGTAAAGGCCAAATTCTAAATGACATTTGAACGGATCTGAGCCGACTTTATTGAATAAAAACTGAATTCCTGTTATTTTACCTGCCTTGTTCACGATATTCCTTTCCCCTAACCCACAATTTAAAGATCCGGAGATTTAAATGTCCAGAAGCGACGGGCGTGCGCCCAATCAAATGAGAGCCGTATCCATCAAGAAAAATTTCATCAAACATGCCGAGGGGTCCGTCCTCATTCAGGTGGGAGATACCAAAGTCATCTGCAACGCCAGCGTCGAGGAAAAAGTACCGCCTTTCTTGCGGGATAAAAAGCAGGGCTGGGTCACCGCCGAATATTCCATGCTCCCCCGCTCCACCCATACCCGCATGTCCCGGGAATCGTCCCGCGGCAAAGTTTCCGGACGCACTCAGGAAATCCAACGGCTCATCGGCCGATCCCTCCGCGCGGTGGTCGACATGCAACAATTGGGCGAGCGCACCATCTGGATCGATTGCGACGTCATTCAGGCGGACGGAGGAACCCGGACGGCTTCCAT
>QIDN01000336.1 GCA_003229345.1 Nitrospirota bacterium
TCACCGAGACCTGCCATTTCGGAAATACCGCCGGCATTGTCGGCGATCGGTCCGTACGCGTCGACTGACATAGTAATACCCACGGTGGCCAACATTCCAACTGCCGCCAGGGCCACGCCGTACAGATCGGCGGAATAAGCGCCGACGAAAATCGCCAGACAGATAATCAGAATCGGTGCGACACAGCTTTCCATGGCCACGGCCAATCCGGTGATCATAACAGTCGCAACACCCGTTTTACTGGATTCTGCGATTTTGACAACGGGTTTACCGGCCGTGTAGTATTCGGTGATCAATCCGATCGCGATACCTGCGAAACAACCGAACGCCAACGCCACGAACACGCCCATCGGCAGACCCATGATCGAAATAGCGATGAATCCGGCCAGCAACAGGACACCGGCACTGATGAAGGTGGAATAACGCAGCACATCGGCCGGGTCCATCTTGGTCATGATGCGGATGGAGCGGATGCCGACGATCGAAGCAAGGAGGCCTGCCATGGAGATGATGATCGGAAGCGCCATGTATTCCATTTTGAGAGTTGTCATGCTGGCGGCAATAGCGATGGTAGCGATCATGGAACCCACATAGGATTCAAAAATATCCGCGCCCAGTCCAGCAGTGTCGCCCACGCAGTCGCCCACGTTATCGGCGATGACGCCGGGGTTGCGGGGGTCATCTTCGGGAATGCCGGCTTCGACTTTACCGACGAGATCGGATCCGACGTCGGCAATTTTGGTATAGATACCGCCGCCGACACGGGCAAACAGGGCGATGGAACTGGCGCCCATGGCAAATCCGCTGATGATGCTGGCGTTGTCGCCGCGTCCGAACAACAGGAACAAGCCGCCGACGCCTATTAAACCAAGGCTGGCTACACACAGGCCCATCACGGCCCCGCCGTTAAACGCAACATCGAGAGCTTTGGCCTGACCGGAATCGTTGGCGGCCTGCGCGGTGCGCACGTTGGCGGTGGTAGCGGCATTCATGCCGAAGAACCCGGCGGCCATGGAACACACCGCTCCTGAAAGGTAAGCCACGCCAGTCCAGATCCCGACCCAAATTCCCTGCTGTTGGCCGATAAAAGCTACTAACAGGACAAATATACCGCCTACAAAATAAGCCAGAATGCGGTACTCACGGGAGAGAAATACCATGGCGCCTTCGTGGATGGCTTCGGCAATTTCCACCATTTTCTCGTTGCCCTCGGGCTGGTCGTCGACGTATTCATAAACCTTCCACGCGATGGCCAGTCCGAATAATCCAAAGAGTGGGCTCAGGTAGACGAAATTGTGCGCCGCCTGGAAAATCGCAAACACCACATATAGACCCACGGCAAGAGCAATAAAAAAAAGCTCCCCCTTATATTCCTTTATCATTCTGGTTGTTCCTCCGTTTGTTGAGATTTCTTGTTGAGTTCTTTCAGAGTTTCTTCGATCCCGCGCACCGCTTCTTCCAGGATTTCGTTGACCTGGGGAATTTCTTCATCAGTGAAAGAGGAAAGTACGTAATCGACGACTTCCCCCCCGTCTTCCGGGCGACCCACTCCGATACGGGACCGTGCGAATTCGCCCGTCCCCAGTTTTTCAATAATAGAACCGATACCGCCGTGACCGGCGTTACCCCCCTTGAATTTTCTTTTGATCTTTCCCAGAGGCAAATCGATCTCGTCATGAACGACGATCATCCGCTCCGGGGGGATGTCCAAAGCACGCAGGAGCGCTTTGGCGGCCACTCCGCTTTTATTCATATACGTCATGGCCTTGGAGATAACAACGGGGCACCCCTCTATTTCACCCCGGCCACTCAGAGCCTGGTGTTGATGCTGATTCAGTTTAATCCGATATTTTTCGGCCAGGGTATCGATGACCAAAAACCCCATGTTATGCCGCGTCAACTCGTAACGGGGACCGGGGTTTCCCAACCCTAGAATCAAATACATGTGCTTTATTTCTTTTCGGCTTCAGCCGACTCGCCCTTATCTTCGGCTTTATCGTCCGCCGGAGCAACTTCCGCGCCTTCCTCTGCGCCTTCAACCAATTCTTCCTCTGCCGAGGCTTCTTCTTTAACCTTCACTTCATGGACCGAAACCACGGCTTCAGACAGGTGGTCTAAAATCTCGATATTGTCACCCACCGTCAAGTCAGAGATATGAACTACCTGATCGAGTTCAACCTGGGTCATGTCCACTTTGATGGACTCAGGGATTTCGCCGGGGAGACATTTGACGCTCAGCGTATGCAGATTGTGCTCGACCATACCGCCCAATTTTTCGCCGGGAGAATGTCCTTCCAGAATAATGGGGACGTCCACTTTGATCGCCTGTTTCATGTCTACTTCCAGGAAATCGGCATGCTCCCATCCAGGCCGGATGGGATGTTGCTGATGATCCTTGATCACCACAACCCGCTTGGGTTCGGTATCGCCTTCGATGGCAAGCTCGATCAAACTGTTGATCCCTGCTTTCTCGATGAGTTTTTTTAATTCTTTGGGGTTCACCATCAGGCTGACGTTGGATTTTCCGCCATACACGACTGCCGGCAACATGCCTGTGGCACGTAATTTCCGATTGGCGCCTTTGCCCCGGCCTTCTCTGATTTTTCCTTTCAATGCAACTGCCATTTTACAAATCTCCGTCTGAATCAAATAAGGAACTCACAGACGATTCGCTGTGAATTCTGATAATCGCCTCGCCAAATAAAGGAGCGACCGATAATATTTTAATTTTGCCGATGGCCTCCAACTCCTTCCGCAGGGGAATGGTGTCGGTGGAAATCACCGATTTGATCGGCGAATTCTGTATCCGTTCCCCCGCCGGACCCGAAAGAACCGGATGAGTACACAGCCCATGCACTTCCGCGGCACCGGCACCGAGCAGGGCATTGGTGGCTTCAATCAAGGTGCCGGCAGTATCGATCATATCGTCTACGATAATCGCGACCTTGCCTTTGACATCACCGATGATGTTCATGGCTTTGGCGACATTGGGCCCTTCCCGCCGCTTATCAATAATGGCGAGGGACGTTCCCAATCGCTTGGCATACGCCCGGGCGCGTTCCACACCACCCGCGTCGGGAGAAATAACAACCGGATCCCTGTAATTGAGCTTCTTAATGTATCCGATCAACACGTTAATGGCAAACAAATGATCTACTGGAATGTTAAAAAATCCCTGAATCTGCCCGGCATGTAAATCCATCGTCAGCACCCGGTCGGTTCCCGCCGTGTGCAGGATGTCGGCCACCAGCTTGGCGGTAATCGGCACCCGGGGCTCGCATTTGCGGTCCTGCCGCGCATATCCGTAATAGGGAATGACAGCGGTGATGCGCTTGGCCGAGGCGCGCTTGAGCGCGTCGATCATGATGAGCAGTTCCATTAAGTTAGTATTGCCCGGTGTGCAGGTGGATTGGATGACAAACACGTCTCCACCACGCACATTTTCCTCGATACGGACAAAGATTTCCTCGTCGGAAAAGGCCTTGATGGCCGAGTTCCCCATTTGGATGTCCATATAATTGCAGATTTCCTGAGTCAGACCCCGATTGGACCTTCCGGAAAATACCAGAACTCTGCCGTTGTCACCCATTGCTTTTCGTTCCCCGTTTCATGAATGAATAATTGGCTGGGGCGGGAGGACTCGAACCTCCGAATGCAGGAATCAAAATCCTGTGTCTTAGCCACTTGACGACGCCCCAGTAGTTTACAGTAATCTTCCTAATCTATTAATTTAATTGACTTTAGAGATTTATTGATGTAAAAACAAACCTTCATTCTTCCCGCCGATCCATGTTCAAACGAATGCTGACCACAATCGATGTATGCTTTTCTAACCGATAGACGAGTGCTTAGAGAACTTAGGCAGGTTGTTTAGAATCAGAATATCATGGCACCTGATGGCCCTCTTGTGAGGCCCGGTTTTAAGGGTAATTGAGGAGATCTTCCGGCATAAACTCGGAAAAGCTGGATACCGTTTCGGTCAGAAACGTATCCCAATCCTCCTCACGACATCGGGCAAAGGCCTGTTCAGCCGCCTTTGAGTCCTCGAAAATTCCGAAAACGGTGGACCCGCTCCCCGACACAAGCGTCCCCGCCGCACTCAGAGAGCGCAGTTTCCCCTTGATGCTCTCTACGACAGGAAGCCTTTTAATAACAATAGGTTCCAAGTCATTATGCAAATGCGCACCCAAACTGATTATATTCGACTGGGAAAAAAATTCGCGCAAAATCTTAATATTTTTTGAGTTTTTTGTCAAATCGAAATTTAGGGCCTGGTAAACCTCTGCAGTAGCCAGGGATACCCTCGGAAAAACCAGAATAACATAAAATTTTTTCGGCGGTTGCAAAGGGGTCAGGCGTTCACCCCGGCCCTGTCCCAAAGCCGAGGGCGCACATAGAAAAAAGGGTATATCTGAACCTAAGCGAGCGGCTATTTTGGAAAGCTGGGCGGGTTTCAGCTTCAGATCCCAAAGCCGGTTCAGTCCCATCAGGACTCCGGCCGCATTGCCACTGCCGCCTCCCAGCCCTGCGCCCATGGGTATTTTCTTTTTCAGGACCATGCGGCAGCCTAATCCGGTCTTCTCCGGAACTGCCTCCTGCAACAGGCGGGCGGCCCGGATCATTAGATTGCTCTCGTCGGTGGGCACCTTGGGATCGTCGCACACCAGCTCGATCTGGTTCTCAAGGGACTCCAGTTCCACGGTATCGTACAGGCTGACCATTTGGAAAAGAGTCTCCAAATCATGATATCCATCGGGGCGCTTGCCGAGAATGAAAAGTCCGAGATTGATTTTGGCAGGGGTTTTAAAGACAAGTTTCATGGGTCGGGATGGGGCTCAATGACTTCCGGGCACATTCAATCGAAAGGCGTCTTCCGGCACCCCTTGATTGACGAGAGGGTTATTGAATTTCATGACCAACTCATCGCCTATCTGCGGGCGTTGCACGGTAATGGTATGCGGGAACAGGTGGCCTTCCACTTTTTGGTAATTTTCCCATCGCACCGTGTAAACCTGTTTGCCGTCTTCCCATTTGACAAGCCGGACGGGAAGGAGGGTTTTTGGTTCCACTTCAATTTCCAGTGGGTCGTTGCGCTCGGAATCAACAGCGGTAATGCGATAATTTCCGGTTTTGGAATCCCAGCGGACGCCTTTCAGGTTGAGCAAAGCGAGCCGGGGAATCTTGCCTGAAAACACGCTGATGTATTCGCGAAAATCGAACACCGTTCCAAACGTCCGCATCATGATATCCCACACCTCCATGTTCCGGTACAGCTTGTTGCTTTTGGGATCGTACAGAAGAATTTGCGTTGGATCGGAAATCAATACTCCGACCGGCTGACCGAACAGATTCAGGGTATCCAGCCGCAACGAAGTTTCTCCATCAATCAAAAGCACCTGTTTGAGGTTGTGATTATTCTCCCGGGTCTTGATCGCGGATTTGACCATGGATTTGATATTGTGAACACCTTCCTGCTGTGTCGTCAATTGTTGTGAAATCTCATCGAGAGTGAGGAGCTGCGCGGGAGGTTCCACCGGTCTGGGAGGCGGAAGAGTTTCACAGGCCGTCAGGACACCCGCCAACAAACACAGGAGGAGTTTAAGGTTTCGTTTCATCAAAGTGATTGGAAGGAGGAAAGAAAATCAAAAACTTTGCAACATCAATTGGTCCGCCTTACGGATTTTCTCCCGGAGTTTGTCTGGATCGGGAATTTCTCCGGCCGGCTCCTCCAGTCTCTTCAGAGTCAACGCCAGGCTGGTCTTCCAGGCTTTACGGGCTTCCGTAACATTATCCATGGAGAAATGCACGTCTCCCAAATGGTCATAGAGCACAGGATCGGGCTGGGCATACACCATAGCTTTTTTAATGTGCACCAAGGCCTGCTTCGGCTCGCCTTTTTTGTGATAAATCCATCCCAGGCTATCCAGGAAATATCCGTTTCGGGGCTGGATATTCAGCGCCTGCTCCAAGTGGTGCAGAGCCTTGTCGAGATCTTCTCCCTTCGTCGCGTAAATATACCCGATGAAGTTGTGCGCATTAGAATGATGCGGATTGATTTCCAGGGTGTGCTTCATGGCGGCGATGGCCTTATCGAATTGCCCCAATCGTTCGAGAAGCGCGCCCTGCTCAAAATAATACGTATCCTTTTTGTCATTCAGTTTGATGGCCTTGTTGATATTCAGGTAGGCCTCTTCATTTTCATTCAGCGACATGTGGGCCAAAGCCAGCGCATGATACAACCGGTCATTATCGAGGTCCATGACCACTGCCTGCTTGAGGAGCTCAATCGATTTTTTCATTTCCTTGTTGAGTCCGTAAAGCCGCGCCAGGTTCAACAGGATATCAATCGATTCTTCACCGGCCTCAACCTTTCGATAGGCTTCCACTTCGGTGATGGCTTTGTCCATCCTTCCGAACAACTCATAAATTTTGGCGATGACGAGGCGTAATTCCTTGTCCTCTTCATTGGCGAGCGCCAGCCGGAACTCATCTACGGCTTGAAGATAAACCGCCTGCTCATAAAAAATGATGCCGATCTGGGTGTGGATGTTGGCTTCACTCGGTTCGAAAGGAGGGACGTCCGCCACTTGTATGTTGTCGGTGGACTGGGTACCGGCAGCAAAGTCGAACCGTTTTAAATGTTCGTTGATTTTTTTATCACCGGGTTTCAGTTTCAAAATAACTTTGTACTGCTCCATGGCTTCCGGATATTTTTTCTGAAGCTCCAGCACACGGGCCAGGTTTTCCCGAGCTTCAATGAAGCTGGGACGAAGGGTCAGGGATTTCTTGAATTTTTCCTCCGCGCTTTGCATTTCGCCGGTACGCACCAGGGCCGATCCAAGATAGTGATACCCCAGAGGGTTGGCCGGTTCCACCACGATAGCCTGCTGGAACAACTCGCGCGCATCTTCGTATTGCTTTAACGCCCGCAGGTTGTACCCGGCAAGCAAATAAGCGCGGGCGTTGGCGGGTTCTATTTCCATCACCTTTTTATAGTGATCCAATGCCTCCTGATATTTGTTCTGACTGGATAAAACATCACCCATGACCATGTGAACCCGCACATTATTCGGAAAGCGCTGGAGCGCCTCCTCTCCGGCTGCCAGCACCAGCTCAAATTGACCGGTGCGCAAATACAGGTTGACCAGATGCGTGTGTAGCCTTTCGCGGGTCGGATCGAACTGAACCACCAGAGCGTAGCGCCGGGCGGCTTCGTCA
>QIDN01000469.1 GCA_003229345.1 Nitrospirota bacterium
AATCGGTTGCGTTGTTTCCAGGTTGCATTAAATATTTTTTCCGCTTCGATCAGGTTGCCGGTTTTCAGGAGACTCCAGGCTAATCCGTTGCGGGCGTCCAGGTTATGAGCGACTTCTTGAGGCAGGCTTTGAAAAGCGGCCAACGCTCTTTTGAAAAGTTTTTTGCGGTAAAGGCGCCAGGCTTCTTCAAGTGCCGGGTAATGTTCCGGTTGATCCTCCGGAAACACCGACAACATGCTGCGATAACGGGGAGCTTCGATATCGAGGGTGAACAGGGACGCGACTCGAATGTGTGAAGGTGCCACCTCCACCGGTTTGCCGGGCAAGCCTTGTCGCCATTGTTCCCATTGTTCTTCGAGATCGTCCCGCTCTCCGAATAGATATATTTTGTTGAAATGAAATTGTGCGGCTTTCTCCCTGGCGAGGAAGAGATTGCAAAAGCCAAGGCCCTTGTGGGCTTCATATGAATCGGGTGACAGGGATTCCGCCTGCTTGAATTTTTCCAGAGCCCGCTCATAAAATTTCATCGCGACATAGGACCATCCCATCCCGATCAACGGTTCCGCTTCCTTTGGAAAATGAGTGTGAGCACTTTCAAATGAGATGAGGGCTTTGTCGTATCGCTTTTGAAAAAAATAAGCCCAGGGCAGAAGCCGGACGGTCGTGGGATTGTCAGGTGATGCTATCAATGATTTTTTGAGATAGTACTCCGCTACTTCAAATTGATTGGCTTTGAATTGTTCGATGGCGAATTCGAGATCCAATTGGGATTTTGGGGCGCTGGTCTCCGGGCGCTTAGGAGCGGGATGCACCACGAGCGGCTCCTCGATTCTGACTTCAGGTTTGGCAGGGGTGGCGGGCTTCTCGACCGGCTGCTCGGCTGTGACCTTGGGTTTCTCGAAACGCTGGGCGATGGTTGCCTTGCGTTTGCCAGGGGTAGTGGATGCACTTTGGCAACCCCATCCGCCCAGCAGTAGTATTAGGACGCTATATGCCACAGGTTTTTGATACAATGTCAGCATTCTTAAAGTAGGGAAGCAGGATTTTCGAGTCATATCTTCATATCGGCATAATTTTCAAATATTTTAGCCGATATAGGTATGGAATCCGGTTTAATTTTATTTTTCCCGAGTTCTGAAAGAAATAGTAAAATTCAGCATTTATGGGTATGATGCCCTCTTTTCAATTTTAAGGTGAAATTCAGGACCAATGAGCGTTTTCAGGATAATCGGGATTCTATTACTGCTGGCCCTGCCCATGGGTTGCTCCCAGTGCAATAACGGGAAAGAAGCGGATCAGGCACCTTCTATTTCCGAGATAGAGGGAGTGGACGGCGATAATGAGCCGACCTCGCCCCAGGGTGTCGTTTCTTTCGAATTGACGGAGGAAGATAAGGCCAAAGCAAAACAGGCTCCCGAGGGCATGGTGTTCATCAAGGGTGGATGCTTCACGATGGGCAACGATAATGCCCAAGCCGATGAGAAATATGAGCACGAAGTGTGCCTCGAAGATTTTTATATGGACCGGTACGAAATGACCCAGGCCCGTTGGGAAAAAGTCATGGGTTTCAATCCCTCGAAAAACAACAAAGCCGATCAACCGGTCGAGCAGGTCAATTATCACGACATCCAGCAGTTTATAGAGAAGTCCGGCGGTGCCTGCCGTTTGCCGACGGAAGCGGAATGGGAATACGCCGCACGAGGACACGCCAAGACCCGCTATTTCTGGGGCAACGTCATGGACGGCGCCTACGCCTGGTTCGAGGATAACTCGGATAAAACCACCCACCCGGTAGGCCAGAAAAAACCCAATCAGTTTGGCCTGCACGACATGATGGGGAACGTCTGGGAATGGGTGGAGGACTGGTACAGCCCGTATTATGTCGGTAGCAAGGAAACCAATCCTACCGGACCGAAAGAAGGCGAGAACAAAGTGATTCGTGGCGGATCGTTCAACTCATCCGCCGGGGCTCTACGGATCACCAACCGCACCTGGCTGAACCCCAAAAACCGGGTGTTCTCGAAAGTCGCGACCTACGGCGGTAGTGTCGACGAAATGTTCAATTTCATCGGCTTCCGTTGCGCTAAATCCATCATCGCCCCACCTACCGAAACATCTCCCATCACCACCACAGAAAAAGATAAACCTGCTGAAGGATAATTGTAGAAATCCCTCCTGCGAATTTAAAATTGTCCTGTTTTCACGCCAATAAATGAGAAGTGAAGAATACTTGACAGGTGGTGTCAAATTTGTCACCATTGGGCCATGAGCTTGATTTCGAGGCCCATATCATGGATTAAAGCGGCCAAAAAAGAGTTTGAGAAATTCCCACAAGGGGTAAAGCAAGAAGTTTTTGAAGCCCTGACCATCGCCGCCGAAGGACGAAAGAGTGACAGCGCCAAACCCATGAAAGGTCTGGGACCGGGTGTTTTTGAAATTGCCCTGAAATATAGGGCCGATGCCTACCGGGCCATATACGCCGTCCAAATTGAAGAAGCGATTTGGGTGATTCACGCTTTTAAGAAGAAATCCAAAACCGGGATCAAAACTCCTAAACAAGAGATTGATCTGGTAAGGCAAAGGATAAAAGCCGTAAAGGAGATGTTAAAATGACCAAGAAAGAAAAAATAGAGCTGGTGCATGGGAGCGGGAACGTCTTTCGTGACTTTGGTGATCCAAACGCAGACATTGAACAGCTAAAAGCGATTCTTGCCGCGAAAATCATCGGCATCCTGGATGACCGCAAGCTTTCCACCCGCAAGGCGGAGAAGGAAACCGGCGTACCTCACGCGGATTTTGTCCGCATCCGCAAACCCGAGTTAAAACGGTTTACCGTAGATCGCCTGATCGGCATCCTAAACAAGCTGGATCGGCAAGTGGACGTGAAAGTTAAAGTTCGGCGGCGTATCCATAAAAAAGCTAGCGGAGAAGCAACCGTAAACGCTTGAAAATTTTTAAAAGGCGGGGTTACCGGCACTCTTTGCAGATGCCGAACATGTCGAGTTTGTGGGTGGTCATTTCGAAGCCGTGTTCCTTGGCCACTTCTTCCTGCAACTTTTCGATCATGGAATTTCGGAATTCGATGATCTTGCCGCACTGGGTGCAGATCATGTGATCGTGGTGGGCGTGGTGGTAGTTGTGTTCGTAGCGTTTCTGGCCGTCACCGAAATCCAGTTCGGCGGCGAGTCCGCTTTCGGTCAATAGAGCGAGGGTTCGGTACACTGTGGCCAGGCCGATCTTCGGCTCTTTGGTTGAAACTATTTTGTAAAGTTCTTCGGCACTGAGGTGTTCTTCACTGGCGAGAAACGCTTCCAGCACCGCGCGTCTTTGTTTGGTGATTTTCAGATTGTGCTGGGTAATATAATTTTCAAGAACTTCGTATTCTTCAGCGGCCATAAAACCTCCCTAGGAACTAAAATTTATCATGGAGGTTCCACACGAGTCAATCCATCATTTTAGGTCCGCAATTCCCCAGCAGGCTTTTATTCAAATGACTTAAGCCGGGATTGCACTGCTTCCGCCAAAGTATTCGCAGCCACTTCCCATTGCTCGCCGCCATCCATATTTTTCAATACGTATTGCTTGCTTTTGATTTCATCATCTCCAATGATGAGCGTAAATCGGCTGGCCAATTTATTGGCTTTGCGCATCTGGCTTTTCATGCTCCCGCCTTCGATCTCACGCTCCACATACAGACCCACAGCCCGTAGTTGATGGGTGATGGGGAAAGCTAATTTTTGTGCCTCCTCACCCAGGCAAACCAGATAGATGTCGGGCCGTTGTCCCAAACCTTGAAGTTTTTCTTCCGGAAGAATCGAGATCAGGCGCTCCATACCCAGGGCGAAGCCGAAGCAGGGGGTAGGGGGGCCATCGAAATCTTCCACCAATGAATCATAGCGGCCACCCCCACAGACGGCGTTTTGCGATCCCAGTCCGGTTTTTGCAACTACTTCAAATGTGGTTTTGTTGTAATAATCAAGGCCGCGCACGATTTGATCGTTGATGATATAAGGGGTGTTGATCGCATCCAGAAATTTTCGGACTTGCTCAAAATCATCTTCGCATTGAGAGCAAAGATGGTCCTTGATCTTGGGAAGGTCTTTGGCAATTTCACCATCGCGCGGCACCTTGCAGTCGAGGACTCTTAATGGATTCCGTTCGTAGCGTTGGTTGCAGTTGGTGCAGAGTTCCTGCAAGTGGGGTTGGATGGCAGACTTGAGGATTTCGCGATATTGCGGTCGGCACTCTTTACATCCCAATGAGTTGATCTGGAGTTCGAGATCGTTCAGACCCAGTTCCTTGAAAAACTCAATGAGCATCGTCATCACTTCGGCATCGATTGCGGGACTGGGTGATCCCATCGCTTCCACTCCGATCTGGTAAAACTGGCGGAATCGTCCCGCCTGCGGCCGTTCATAGCGGAACATGGGGCCGAAGTAATACAGCTTGGTCAAGGGATTCTGACCGTGCATTTTGTGTTCGATGTAGGACCGCACGACCGAAGCGGTGCCTTCCGGCCGGAGGGTGATCTCCTCGCCTCCTTTATCCTTGAAGGTGTACATTTCTTTTTCGACAATGTCCGTAGTATCGCCGATGCTTCTTTTGAACAGGTTGGTGTATTCAAAAATAGGGAGCCGGATTTCCTTGAAGCCGTATCGGGAAAATATCTGGTGAGCTACGGACTCCACCCATTGCCATTTTTCAATTTCTCCAGGCAGGATGTCTTTGACGCCTTTGATGCTTTTGATTTTCATAAATCGGTCTGATTCAATTTTGAATAGGAGATTATTTTTTGAGGAATCGGCTAGCCAGATCCACCTCGCGGGTGCTTCCGATGAAGAGAGGAGTCCTTTGATGGATATCTGTGGGTTTGATGTCCAGAATACGGGTTTGTCCGTCCGTCGCCTTACCTCCGGCGTGTTCGACTATAAATGCCAGCGGTGCCGCCTCGAAGGCATAGCGCAATTTTCCTTTAGGATTTTCCTGGTCGCCCGGGTACATGAAAATTCCACCCTTGAGAAGCGTGCGGTGAAAGTCCGAAACGAGAGAACCGATGTATCTTAGCTTGTAAGGCCTCTGGGTTTCCTTGTCTCTTTCTTTCATGTAGTCGACGAGATTTTTCTGGGATTTTTCCCAAGTTTCAATATTGCCCTCGTTGATACTGTAAGTGGCACCCGATTCCGGAATCTTAATATCGCCGTGCGACAGGAAAAACTCCCCCAGTGACGGATCGAGTGTGAATCCATGAACACCTTCGCCGGAAGTGTAAACGAACATCGTACTGGAACCGTAAACAATGTAGCCGGATGCCACTTGTTGCGACCCTTTTTGCAGTAAATCGTCGTCGGTTACTTCCTTGCCGGGGCTTTGCTTGCGGTAGATGGAAAAAATGGTGCCGATGCTGACGTTGACGTCGATGTTGGAAGAACCGTCCAGCGGGTCCATCGTGAAAACATATTTGCCCGCCTGATTCGGGGGAATGATCACCGGTTTGTCATATTCCTCCGAGGTGATGGCGCAAATGAGACCGGAGTTTCCCAGTAATTTGGTGAAAATTTCATTGGCGTATTCATCCAGTTTTTGGACCTCTTCACCCTGGATGTTGACCCGGCCCGTCAATCCCAGGATATTTTCTCCCAAGCCCGCGTTATTCACCTGTAGGGAGACAAACTTGGCCGCCACCAGAATTTCCATCATCAGGCTGGTGAATTCCCCGGTCGCTCCTTCGGCCATATTCTGGCGTCGCCGCAGATGTTGAATAAGCGTGATTCGTTCCATATGGGTCTTTCTTGTGGATGGTCGATCGAGAAGATGAATGATTCAGCTGACAGGCTGGCGTGATTCTAACTGATTTAATTATTTTCGGCAAATTTTCCTGGATGCTGATAATTTCATTGATTATTCGGTGAATTTATCATAAATTATTGATAAATAAACCTTTATCTGGTTTTGAGATGGAAGAGCTGGTCCGGGAATTTACCGAGCATTTGTTTGTCGAGAAGCGACACTCACCCAATACGGTGGATGGGTATCGGCGGGATATTTCCCGATTTGTTACCTTTCAGCCCAAAGCATCGTTAAAGTCCATCACTCCCTCTGATATTCGAGAGTTTCTGTTAAGTCTCCACAATCAGGGTCTCTCCTCGCGATCCATCGCCCGCTCCCTGTCTTCCTTGAAGTCATTTTTCAAATATCTGGTGGGGGAAAGCCTGATCCGTGAGAACCCGGTAGAGACCTTGGAGACTCCCAAAATCTGGCGCAAGTTGCCCCATACACTTTCCCTCAATGAGGTGGAATCCCTTTTAAATCAGCCCGATACAGAGACCCTGCTGGGGATCAGAGACAAAGCCATGCTGGAGGTCTTGTATGCTACCGGGGTGCGGGTCAGTGAGTTGATATCATTGGAGTTGAATGACCTGAATTTGGAGGTCGGGTTTATTCGTTCCTACGGAAAGGGTGGGAAGGAGCGGGTGATTCCGCTGGGAGAGGTGGCCCAATCGTATTTAAAGATTTATCTGGAGCAAAGCCGCCCCAAGCTGGTCAAAAATCAAAACCTCCCCGCGCTTTTCATTTCCCGGCGAAAAATGCCGATGACCCGGCAGGCCTTCTGGAAAATTCTGAAACAATATGTCCTGAAGGCTCATATTTCTGTGTCCGTTTCTCCCCACACGTTGCGGCACGCTTTTGCGACCCACCTCCTGGAGAGGGGAGCCGATTTGCGCTCCGTTCAACAAATGTTGGGTCATTCGGACATTTCCACCACCCAAATCTACACACATGTGGTACAAAAGAGGATCAGAGAAGTTTTTGACAAGTGTCATCCTCGGTCCTGAGTGGGGATTGACGGGTTAATTTTTTCTTGACTCTATAACTTATTAAAGCTATTATTTATAGTACCTTACCCGCTTTACACGTGACACATTTATAGTATTCATGATGCCTTTTGATTCAGCGGGTGGACCATGAGCTTGGTCATAAATTTTGATGATATTCCAGATGACGAGGAATACGTTTTTGATCTCGTTGAAAAGCCGGATTATTTCAAGGTCGACCCGGAAGAAGGCGTTTTAAGGAAAGACGTTCACGTACAAGGAAGTCTTTCGAAGGTGGGGCGGGAAGTCATTCTTAAGGGAAGCGTTTCCACGGAAATGGAAATGGTTTGTTCCTGGTGCTTGGAGCCGGTGGATTATGAAGTTCGGTCC
>QIDN01000202.1 GCA_003229345.1 Nitrospirota bacterium
TATCGACCGTTTATCCTCATCTGGTTGATTTGGCCACAGGATCGGGAGTGCCCCGGCATCTCATCGAATTTAGTCTCAGCGCGTTGTTGATGCTTCCCGCCACTTTCCTGATGGGTGCGACTCTGCCGGTGATCGGAAGCTGGTCCATCGGCGCCCAAAGTTCCAAAATATTTTCCAACCTGTCATTTCTGTACGCACTCAACACCTTCGGTGCGGTGGCGGGAGTTGTGTACACCCAGTTTATCGGAACCGCCATCCTTGGAATCCAGTGGACCAACCTCAGTGCGGTGATTCTGAACGGCCTGGTGTTCGCGCTCTGCTGGTTCTGGCAACCGGGCGACTCCAGGGAGCCATCCTCGCCACGTCCACCGGAGCCGGTGATGGAAGAAGATGTCCCCTCACGCGGACTGGGCTTGCTTTTGCTGATCGTGTTCGGTTTTTCCGGATTGGTGGCGCTGGCGAGTGAAATTCTATGGACACGCGTATTGATATTTCCTTTGGGTAGTTCACTGTATTCCTTCGCCATCATTCTTGCCACATTTTTATTCGGCATCGCGCTGGGAAGTTTAGTCGCGGAAAAACTGCTGGGCCAATCGCGCTGGGTTCTCAAGTTCCTGATGGTGGAGTTGAGCATCGGCCTGCTCTGTCTGTTGATGTTTCCCGTATTTGACAACCTTACGGAATGGACACTTAAAGCCGATCAATTGTTTTATTCGTTGGAGAACACGCCCGAGCGTACCCTGATGATACGGTCGCTGGCGGCTTTCGCTCTGATGATTCTGCCGACGCTGGGGTTTGGACTGGTATATCCTTTGGCCAATCATATTCATTTCAATTTTTTCGGTAACGTGACCGGAACGTTGGGTAACAGTTACGCCGTCAACACCGTCGGCGGCATTCTGGGAACCCTCCTCACTCCTTTTCTGTTGTTGCCCTTGTGGGGAATACAAAAATCGCTCTTCATCTTATATGCCCTGCTGATCGCATTAAGCCTGGCAGGGCTGGCCTGGCATTGGGGCAACCGGCTCAGACAATGGGCGGTTGCGCTGGTTGTATGCGGGCTGGTTATTTTCAGTAGTTACACTGCATTCGCGCCTTCGATGACGGGTCAACGACTGGGGGTGAACAACCTGGCCCGCGTGGAAATCAACACGGCATCTGAAAACCTGAAATTACTCGACTACAAAGAAGGTGGTTTTTCAACCCTGAGCGTGGTGGAAGATCAGCAATCCGGCGCGCGGACTTTATACGTGGATGGATTCAGCACGGCAACCGTGTCCGACTCGGTAGGCGGAAGCGCGTATATGCAGGCCATGGGATTCGTACCGATGATCCTGCATCCCGATCCGAAGCGGGCGTTGGTGATGTGCTTCGGCACCGGCAATACGCTGGGCACGGTAGCACGTTTTCCGGGGGTGATGGTCGACGGGGTGGAGATCGACCGTAACGTCGTTTCAATGGCACACTGGTTTTCCCGGTGGAATCACGACGCGATCAATCAAGACAACGTGCGCCTGACTTATCAGGACGCGCGCGGGTTCATCCGCTGGACGGATAAATTGTATGATGTCATTACACTGGAGCCGATGTCGCCGGTGCAGGCGGGAGTCAACAACCTATATTCCAAAGAATTTTATGAGCAGTCCCGCCGACGGTTGAATCCGGGGGGATTGATGATGCAGTGGCTTCCCTTGCACTTGGTGGGAGCGGAAGACGCACGGGCCATTGTAAAAACGTTTCAATCGGTATTCCCCCACACCAGCGTGTGGAACAGTTATCTGACGCGCATCGTTCTGCTGGTGGGATCGGACGAACCGCAGATGCTCGACAAATCACGATTCGAAGATGCCATGAAACATGCTGAAGTGAGGGAGATGGCGAAACAAATCGGGATTCACAATTTTCTGGATATGATGGATTTTTACCTGACGGATGGAAAATTGTTGGCTCCGCTGATGGACCGCGCCTCGGTCATCACGGACGACCGCCCTTTACTGGAGCATTCCCCGGCGACGCTGGTCCCGCCCTTGAAGCGGGAGACCGATGAATCGTTTTTGAATCTATTGCAATACAGAGTGGGGCAGTTTCCCTCGACAAGGGGAATCCAACCGGAGGAAATTGCCTATTTTCAAAAGAATTATGAGATGCGAACCGCGCAGAGAATTTCAATCTTTTCACAGAGGTACCGGGGACCTGGAGCGGGGGCCTTCGCCCGGAAAAACTACCCGGCAGGACTTGAACAGGTAAAAATTTTCCTCCAAGGCCGCGAAGAGCCTTTTATCCAACTGTCCGACTCAGGCTGGAAGTAAACACTCCCTGCCCTGCACTCGACCCATGGTGAAGCAGGGTCTTATTTTTTCCGGAAAGAAGGCCTTTCGTATCTTTCATCCACTTTGCCTCCGACCGAATCTTTAATTATATTGAAAACCATTTTCCCGCCGAATGCAACGCCGACGAAGAGAAGCAGGTAAAAAATTCCGTTCACCACCATCGCAACACCCGTGCCATTTTCCATGCCCCACATTTTATTGACAGCGTCGGTAACACTTGTGATCCAGTTCATAATACCGCTGAAAAAACCACCCGCACTATCAGCCGCGCTGGACAACTTACCTTTGGCCGCCTCGGATGCCTCAGAAGTATCAGCCCACACAGTGGCCGGATTAAAAACTACATTTGTGGTAAGTGTAAATATAAAGACCAATAATAAACTCATTACAGGTACTGCGCCTTTGCTCCATTTGGTAAACAACACAATTGCCTCCTCTAAAATTAATTTCTCGAAAATCAAGCCAAGATCATATCCTGAACTTTGCCCAACCCTTCAGCGTTCTTCAATAATTCCTGTCCTTCCAGACTGATGCCGTTACCGAAAACATCCAAATATTTCAGATCAGAAAGGGTCAACGACTCCGACAAGGCCCTAGCCCCTTCATCGCCTATATTATTCTGAGCCATATCCAACCGTATCAGACAGGATAGATACAACGACTGAGCAAGAGCCACGGCCCCACCCGCTCCCACCTTGTTTTTCCACAAGTTCAAATATTTCAAACTGGAAAAATTTGAAGATTCGGCTAGGATGCGCGTCCCCTCATCGCCAAGATCGTTGCGCTCCAAGTGGAGCTCGACCAACCCGGTAATGACCTGGGATCCCGCCAAAGCGCGAATACCTTCCGGACTGATATTGTTGCGTTCCAGATTCAGCACCTCCAAACCCCGGAGGGCATCGGTCCCGGCGACGATTTTCAAACCGTCATCTCCAATATATTTTAACCGGAGATCCAGCAATTTGCCATCTTTTGATAGCAATTTTGGGATCAGCTGTTCCACCGGTTCATCGTTAAAAGGCTTGCTCATAAACAACCCCCAATTCTCTTGCAAATTCTTCTAAAAATACCTTTTCTAGAGTGGTTTCAGTGTAACACGAAAATTTAAAACATGGATACATCTGATTTATTTTCCCTATAAAATCAAATAGTTATAATAAGTTCAGAACCAATCAAGCTAAAGGAAAAGTGTACCGCCCCGATCTCAGTCTGTTTGAACCCACCACCCCTTTCCGGCACCGGTCCACCGGCTCACTCCTGGCTTGATGTGAGACCCGGAAAGCAACATAATGTTCCTGAGGTCGAATGATCGACCGGAGAATTCCCATGGCAGAAAGCACACGATTCAGTTACGGTCCAGAAACCCTGTCTGAGATTTCTTCCCTCAGCATCCGAGCCATCCAATTGGTCGAGGGCTTGCTGTCGGGTCACCACCGAAGCCCTCACAAAGGTTCCAGCGTTGAATTCGCGGAATACAAGGACTACTCGCCGGGTGACGATATCCGCCATATCGACTGGAAAGTGGTGGGCAAAACGGACAAATACCATGTCAAACAGTTCGAACAATCCACCAATTTGAAGTGTACGATTTTGCTCGACGCCAGCGGCTCCATGGCCTACCGCTCACCCGACTCCAAATCCCCCGGCATGGACAAAAGGGATTATGCCCGTACGCTGGTTGCGGCCATGGGATACCTGCTCTTAAAACAATTTGATGCTGTGGGACTGACCCTGTTCAACGACGAAGTGGTGTCGCACCTTCCTCCGCGGTCCAAACCCTCGCATTTTCAGAATATTTTGCACGGGTTGCAGGATATGGAGTTCAAGGGAGTCACCCGAGTAGAGAAAGTGGTGGGAAATTTAATCGAACGCCTGCCGGGGCGCGGTATGCTGATTTTGGTCTCCGACCTGCTAACGCGGGAAGACGATGTATTCAAAACGCTTAAAATGCTCAAGTCCCGCGGGCTGGAAGTCATCCTGTTTCACGTCCTCCACCCCGACGAAGTGACCCTGCCGTTTGAAGGCGACCTTGTTTTTGAATCGCTGGAAGACGACCCGCCGCTGGGACTGGACCCATTCGATGTGCGCCAACAATATCAGAAAGCCATTCAGGAACAGATCGAGTTCTACAAAAAAAACTGCCCGACTCTGGGCATTGATTATCTATTTCTGGAAACCACCACGCCGCTGGAGCAGGCATTGCGGTATTATCTTCTCCGCCGAAAAAGTTTACGAAAGATATGAATTTTAGTTTCACATCTCCGTGGTACCTGCTGGGACTGTTAGGCCTGGCACTGCCAATCCTGATTCATTTGCTGACCCGCCGCCAGCAGACCCGGCTGAAATTTTCAGCGGTCTACCTGTTGCAACAGGCGCAGAAACGGTCGGTGCGCAAATCCCGGCCCAACAAGCTCCTCCTCTTACTCTTGCGTTGTCTGGCAATCGGTTTTCTGTGCCTGGCGCTGGCCAATCCCATTCTTTCGTCCGGCGGCCTGGAGAGCATTCTGACGTCACGTCCCTCCGCCCATGTGTTTATTCTGGATGACTCCTACAGCATGTCCGCAACAAGCGAGCAGGGAACGTTGTTCAACCGGGCGACAGAGACGCTGGCAGAATTGATCGAAAAACTTCCCGGCAACCATTCCTTCACCCTTGTGCTCGCATCCAATCCCGCCCGCATGGTGCAGGACTGGACGGGAGACACGGGGAAAGCCCTGAAATGGTTAAAGGCTGCCCAACCTTCCCATCGCACTACCAGCATCGGCAAAGCCGTGACCCTGGCTTCCGATCTACTGAATACCGCCTCACAGGAGAACAAACGGATTTTTATTCTGACCGATATGGATCAGAACGGCTGGGATCGGGATGAATTCCCCACAACACTTGCAAAGGACTCACGAACCCAGATCAAAATCATTGATTTTTCAAGATTACAAAAAGGACTCAACCGGGCGCTGGTGCGGAAGGTCAAACTGAACCAGGAATTCCTCACCAACCGCCGGATCATCCGGGTGCAGGCCACCATTGCCAATCTGTTGCCGGACCGGGCCATCAAGCAACTTCCGGTTACCCTGTTCATCAACGGCAAGCGGCAAAGCGAAAGCACGATCGATCTGCCTGCCAAGGGCGAAGCGACTCATGAGTTTTCGTTTCCTTTATTAAACAATGACCCGGTTACGGGTCACGTTGAAATCCAGGAAGACGCTCTGACGACAGACAATCGGCGTCTGTTCGCCTATCAACCCGACCGCAAGATCAAAGCACTGGTGGTGGACGGCGACCCGCGCGGTGTGGCGCACCAGCACGACTCGTTTTACGTCGAAAAAGCCCTCAATCCGTTTTCTTCTCCCATGGCAGATATCGAACCGACCGTGTCCACGCTCTCGGAATTTTCGGAGAGGGATTTAAAGCAATACTCCGTGATCATTTTGTGCAACGTGCGGGACTTGGCGATCGGCCTCGAACAAGAGCTGGAAAAATTCGTACTGCAGGGCGGCGCTTTATTCATCGGTCTGGGAGATCAGGTGGATCCTAAATACTACAATGAGAAATTGGGCTTGCTGATACCGGTTACTTTGAAATCCATCAATCAGGTGAGAACCGAGGACAAGCCATTCCACCTTAGGGCGCAACCCAGTGATCACCCGGTCTTGAAGGTGTTTACCGGAAATATGTTAAAGGAGATTGCGCTTATTCCTTTCCGGACTCTCTACAGCGTCGAGCCCCGGCGCGGCAGGGAGTTTGAGGTGCCGATGCGTTTCACCAACCAATTTCCCGCGGTAATCGAATCGAAGTTCGGCGAGGGCAAGGTTATCCTGTATGTCTCTTCTCTCGATCGCGACTGGAACAATTTTCCCATTCACCCCACTTTTCTTCCCTGGATTCAACGGTGGGTGAAGTACATGGCGCAGGGCCTCGAAAATATTTCACGCCATGACATCACCGTGGGCACACCTCTGGTGCTGGAGGAGATGGAGCAACCGCCGCTGGTGGTGTCACCCGGAGGCAAAATTTCCATCTCCAGGAAAACCCTCCAGTCGCCGCCGGTGTTTGAAGACACCTATCGCCCGGGAGTTTATGAATTGTATCAATGGGCAGGGCCGTCCGTTTCCAGCCCGGTCGATTCCCCACCCTCAGCACCTAAACAATTGCCCGTCGATGCCAAACGACTGGGAAGTTTTACCGTTAATTTCGATCCGGCGGAATCCGCCCCCGGTAAAGTTCCTGAAAAGGAGTTGGCGCAATATTTTCCCGGAGCACAGGTGGACTATTCCCCGGCCGATCAGGCGCTGGACGCGGCCTCGGTCGGCGCCGGCGTGCCTCTGACCACCCTATTGTTCCTGATGCTGGCGGTCATGATGTTCTGGGAGGGCTGGATCGTTCGCAAAGAATGACCCGGATTCCCCCCGTATGTTTGCGAATCTCATTCTGATATAATGACTTCAATCCATGAAGCATTAACCCGTATAACTATTGAGTTTTCAATGAATTTTCGAGCGCACCACACTGCCAAATTTATCGGGGCCCTGGCCCTCTGTCTGGCTTTGACCGGAACAGTCCCCTCCCAAGCCGCAACCGCCCAGGTCACGGTAAGCGAAGAACTGGTGGCCATCCTGGCCCTGCCGGAAGACAAGATCGATCTGACCGAAACGCTCCTTTTGATCTCGCGCCATTGGGATCCCCGGCTAGACACCACCCCTCTCAAGAAAACGCTGGACCGGTTGACCGAGTCGGCCCGCAATCAACTCAAGGGCAATCCCTAGCCAGCGCAAACTGTAGAAATTTTGCGCAAGGTC
>QIDN01000152.1 GCA_003229345.1 Nitrospirota bacterium
GATCAAGCCTGGGAGGGCACCGACTCAAAATGCTCTGGTTTAGAAATACCAAAAATATACCCTTTTTAGGGTAAATTACGACTTTTGAATCTTTTATTGGCGGATCGAATAATGCAAGACAAAAAAGGAGGGGCGGCGAAAAACCTGGGGACTCGCCTCCGGCAATGGAGAAAAACCCTGCCGCTCAAATCGTTTGAACTGGCCAAGCTGATTAAAATCTCACAAGGCTCTTTATCAGACATCGAAAATAACAAATCCCTGCCCTCGGCTGATACCATCACTAAGTTGTACCTTTACTCCGACTTGAACATCATCTGGCTATTGCTGGGCAAGGGTCCGATGACCCGCGACCGTTCAGCGGCATCTGATCTGGATGAAGGAATGTTGGTTCAGGAAACCATACAAGATTATGGAGAAGACCAGAAACTGAGGGAAGTGATCGAGAAAGCCGTGCGCATCTACCGCCGCGGTAATCAGGAGAAGAGAGCGCACTTGATCGGTTTTCTCAATGGGGCCGACCCGGGAGAGAATTAACCCTGCCCGTTCTGCTGCTAACTCCTCTCTTCCCTCATCACAGCTTTTTTATTCCCAGACCGGCCTGAACTTGCCGGCTCTGACCGGGCTCTAACTGCACTCTCCAACAGCCTGCAATACAGGAACCTTGATAAACACTCTCGAATCCTTCTTCGGATTGTGATACCGTTTCCACCGGGAACCGCCACAGCTCGACGGCGGGACTGTAGTTCAGTTGCAATTCAAACCCGAAAAACTCATCCCTCATGCCCAGGGTTTGAATATCGGACAGCACCCCTGCGCTCGCCATTCTTGAATCTTCCAGCCAGCCTTCGGGTAAAACATAAGTCCGGTCCGCCGCATCTCCCGCCAGCAGGGTGAAGTTATGTTCCACCATCCAAATGAAGTCTAAGCGTTTTTCTCCCTTATTTTGCAGAGAATAGCTCACCTCTAATTTTGCTTCTTGCGGATCAAACGTATAGGTCTTTTCAACGGCAAGGTGCTTCTCCCTGGAGCTATCACCGGTACTTTCCCGTTGCAACCGCAACACAAAAGGAGCTTGTGGATCGACAGGATCGTCCCCGTGCTCCCACTGATAAGGCTGGACTTCAAAGCACAACAGCGCTTCATGACGGTTGTTCTTGAATTGCTCCAATGAGGTGCCTGGAGCTAAACAATGGTCCATGAAGGAATACCGGTCCCACCGATCATAGATCAGCTTTTCCTCCAATCCTTCCTCCTTGAACCGTACCCGGCTGTGGATGGAGTGAGGCGGGTCTCCCGTCTCTCCCCCCGTTTTCCCCGCCGTCAGTATATCCTGATGGTATACTTCGGGCCGACGGCACAGAACATTGCTCAAATTGAAGCAGGCCGGACGATAGTCCAGTTCCATCAACGCCCCGCCTCGCGCAGGTGAAATGAAGGCGTTTATTTGGGGGTTACTGATAATCACTTCATCAAAGCCATCTTTATTGAAGTCCACCGTTTCAACACTCAATCCCCGGTCCGTACCCAGCAGTAAATCATCGGCGCTGTTTTCCGCTGCGATGAGTTGAGCATACAAGGCATGCCTGAGATAATTCAGATACAACCCGCCGAACAGGCCATGCCAGTAGGCGCAATTGCACTGGCTCCGGTACAGGGCGCGCAGAGCTCCGCTGGCCTCCTGGTGTCCGGGAGGCAACTGCTTCACCTTCCCCCCCGCATACAACATGCGCTTGTGCAGGTGATTGCTCTCTTCATATTTGGTTAAAAAATTATCCCACTGACCTCCCCGTAAAAATATACGGGCACGTGCCTCATCGACCTTTGAGGCCTGCAACTCTTTCTTGAGTTCCCGAAAACTCAGGCCCGCCTCGTAAGGCAGCGACCACTCCATCATCTCCTCATACGAGGCCATGGGCAAATACACCCGGCCCGTGGGCGGATGCTCATCCAGGTATTCACCGAAGGTCACCATTTCCAGCCAATCCGATTGTTCCTCCAGCGCCGCAAAAAGATTGTAAAGATACTTTTCCTTGTAGACCCATTGATGCGTCTCCGGCCAGCCGCCGAATTTTTCGCCGTCATCGGCGTACGTCACTGCGTCAAACCCCCATTCTTCCCGACAACGGCGCAAATGCTCGAGGGTCACCTCGGGCAGAGCAAACGGAATGGAATAGCGCAGGGTCTTGCTGATGGGAAATACACCCAACGAAAATCCTTCGGTCTCCGTCAGATAATACCCGTGCATCTGCCGCTCCTGCAGTCCGGCATAATAAAAATGAGTGTCGTCGACGATGGTGTAACGGATGTCCGCCTGCGCGATGATTTTTGGCAGATGGGGCGACCAGATGCGCTCGGTCAGCCACAGTCCCTGCGGCCGGCAACCGAACTCGGCCTCCAGAAAATCGTTCATCATGCGAATCTGCCCGATGGCATCCTCTTCCGGCAGGCTGGGAAGAATCGGCTCGTAAAACCCGCCGCTCAGCAGTTCCAACTGCCCGCTTTGCACCAGCCCGCCAATCGTTTCCAGATATTCAGGGTGATGCGCCTTCAGCCATTCCAAAAGGCATCCGCTGAAATGGGCGGTGGTTTTCAGTTTGGGGAATTGTTGCAGGACTTCAAAGTATGGCCAGTAACACTGACGGTAGACTTCCTCGAACACATGGTCGAAGTTGCCCAGGGGTTGGTGATTGTGGATGCCGAAGAGAAATTTTAATTTTTCCATAATGTCTCAGCGGCATGGGAAATTCTTGAACAAATTTCAAAAATGAGCAGGGATTATCCCTCGTTTTCCACAGGGACGGGATCCTCGAACGCGCGCAGGGTGTAGAGCTTGTAATACAAACCCTCGTTGGCTATCAATTCCTTGTGATTTCCGGTTTCCACCACCCGGCCCTTGTCGAGGACGATGATCCGGTCGGCATTATGAACCGTACTCAACCGGTGCGCGATGATGAGCGTAGTGCGATCCTGCATCAGATTTTCCAACGCATCCTGAATCAGCATTTCCGACTGATTGTCGAGAGACGAGGTGGCTTCGTCCAGGATCAGAATTTTCGGATTTTTTAAAAGCGCGCGGGCGATGGCAATCCTCTGCCGCTCGCCACCGGACAGTTTGACGCCCTTCTCACCCACCACGGTATCGTAGCTCTGATTCAGGGCCTTGATAAAATCGTAGGCATTGGCGAAACGGGCGGCCTGATCCAGTTCCTCATCAGTCGCGTCAAGCTTGCCGTACAAAATATTTTCGCGGATGGTCCCACCAAACAACAGCGTTTCCTGCGGCACCAGCGCCACATGATTCAAAAATGTTTTGAGCTCGGTGTCGCGAATGTCATGCCCATCGATACGAATGGCTCCCTCATCCACATCAAAAAACCGATGCACCAGTTGAATCACCGTAGACTTGCCCGCGCCACTGGGACCCACCAATGCCACCTGCTCGCCCGGACGCACTTGCAGGGACACGTCTTTTAATACAGGAATATCTTTATTGTATCCAAAGGAAACGTGATCAAATTCGATTCCGCCTTGCACCTGGTCGAACGCCACCGGATTTTCCGGGTCCACGATCAACGGCCGGGTTTCCAGAATCTCGTAGACACGGCGGATGGCTCCCAGCGCTTCCTGGATTTGCGTGTACAGGCGTACGAAAGTGCCAATCGGTCCAGCGATGATAATCGCGTAGAGAAAAAATGCCGCCAGTTCTCCCGGCGTGGTGGTCCCGGCCATGACCTGCCGTCCGCCGTACCATATCAACAACGCGGACACCAGAAACGTCAGAAACAAAACAAACGGACCAAAAAACGCAGAGACTTTTACTTTTTTCACTTCGGCATCGAAAGCGGCTTCGATCCCTTCCTCAAACCGTTTCTTTTCGTATTCTTCCCGATTGTAAGATTTGACCACCTTGATGGATGAGAACACTTCCTCCAATACCACCATGGTGCGGGCCAACTGGTCCTGCACCTGTCCCGCCAGAGTGCGCAAACGCTTGCCAAAGATACGGGCGAATAGCATCAACGGCGGCAATACGATCAGAATCAAGCCGGACAGCTTCCAGTTGAGATAAAAAACGATGGCCAGTCCGCCGACCAGGGTGATGGATTGCCGCAACACCGCCACGGGAATCGACACCAACGCTTTTTGAATTACCGAAATGTCGTTGCTCATCCGGGAGATAATTTCCCCCACCCGCCGGTCCTGAAAAAACCGCAGGGACAAACTTTGGATGTGATTGAACAAATCCATCCGGAAATCGGCGGTCATGCGGTTGCCGACAAATCCCAGAATATAATTCTGGGTAATGCCGAACACCATCTGCAACGCGATCACCGCGATGATGTCGAAGGTCAGGTTGTTGAGCGCCGCCGCGTTCTTCTCCACCACCACGACGTTGATCATGTTGCGCACAAGGAGAGGCAGATACAGCGTAATCAACGAAGTCACCACCAGGCACAGAAAAGCGAAGACGATGGCTTTTCTATAGGGCTTGGCGTAGTGCAGTATTTTTGAAAAATCTTTCATATAAGAACCATTGAGGCCAACGAAGCCCTATCCGGCGATCGATTCCATGAACCGGTCACGGATTTGTTCCGGGGTATGAGTCACCCGGCCCTGAGAGGCATCGAACGCCGGCTCTACCTTGATGAGCAGGAACACCGGCCCCTCGGCCTGATACAACTTTTCATAGGCGGGCTGGATCTCCTCCGGGCGGGTCACCCGCATCGCCTGTTTGTATCCGGCGCTTTTCGCCACTTCTTCCAGTTTGATTTCATGCGACAGCGTGCGCTGACTGCCGGTCGATTCGTACACTTCGTTATCGATCACGATATGGATCAAATTTTTCGGGGCGCAGGTAGCGATCATCGCCAGAGTCCCCATCGCCATCAGCACATTGCCGTCGCCGTCCAGAATCAGCGTTTTGCGCTCCGGTTGCGCCAGCGCTACACCCAGCCCGATGGATGACGCCAGGCCCATCGACCCTATCATGTAAAAATTTTCCTTGCGGTCGGTCACGTTAAAGAACGCACGGCTGATGAAGCCGTTTGCCAGCACCGTCGGTTCGTTCTTCAGTAAAGGCGCCAGCACCTTAAACGCTTCAATGCCTTTCATCGAACAATCCTTTCTTGACCAACAGCGTGTAGGGCACCCTTTCGTCATTTATTTTTTTGAGAGCGGTGGCCAATACCTGATCCGAGTTATTCTCATCCAGCACCGCGTACTCCATACCGGACGTCTTGAGCAACGGCTCGTTGATGTCGCCCATGATAATATGCTCCGGCGCGTCTTTGCCGCCGAATCCCCGCCAGCTCATGACGACCAGTACCGGAATTTTGTAGATGAGATTGAGGGAGGTGAAGGCGTTGAGGCTGTAACCGAATCCTGAATTCTGCATCAGCAAAACCGGTTGCTTGCCGCCCATGTAGGCCCCGGCGCACAGTCCCACGCCCGCGTCTTCACGCACGGAAGGGATATACCCGATTTCCGGGATGGCTTCGAGTTCAGCGATCAGGCCGGACAACAACGAGCAGGGCACTCCGGTAAAAAAATCAAAACCGTTTCCCCGCAATTTGTCGACAAAAATTTTAGATGAAAGCATCCGAATAAGAAAAGTGATGTGAGGAACCGGCGCACCGCGCTAACTAGCCGCCGGGACTCAACAGCAGGCTGTTACCATTTATCGACCAGACGTTCGCCGCCGAAAGTCGTCTGTAGTTTGTGAACCAGCTTGATATATTCCGTAATCCCTTCTTTGCCCTGGAACTCGACTCCCAGGTCTTTGGCCGCCTGGTTGGACATCGGCACACCTTCTTCCCCCTTAACCCCTTCGGTTTCGCCGAAGGAATCGATGATGTCGATGATCATCTGCCCCAAGTCCAGATTGTGGATATGGCCGTCGATCAAATGATAAATCTTGCCGGAGCAATCCGGGTTGCCGATCACTTTTTCCAGTGCCTGCGTCACCGAATCGACAGAAACGTACTTGGTGCTTCCTTTCAAGTCGACATTGTAATTGGTCGCCAGGTAATCGATGGTGTTGAACCATTCGGACTTGTCGATTTGCGGTTTCACGCCATAGATGGTCACCGGACGCAGGATAGTCACGTTGAAGTTACGGCTCCGCTGGTAAAAGGAACAGAACGATTCGATGGACGACTTGATGGCGCCATACAAACTGCCCGGCATCACCGGGTGCGTTTCGTCGAGCGGGTGTTCGGCATCGACAGTCGGTAGAATCTGACCGAATACCGTACAGGCGCTCATAAAAACCACCTGCTGGACCTGCGCCTTGCGTGCCGCTTCCAGCAGATCAAACGAACCGTTCACGTTGACTTTGACCAACTCATCCGTGGTTTGCACGGGACCGGGATAATGCGCCAAGTGAACCAGCACATCCATACCATCCACCAGCTTGACCAGCGATTCCTTATCCTCCAGCCCGCCGATCACATAATCCACATCCTCGAAAGCCTTGAGATGATCTACCACACTGCCCTCGCGGATCAACGCCCGCACATTGGGTGTTTCCCCTTCTTTATTGTCTTTGTACAGCTTCTTGATCAAATGGGACCCGACCATGCCGGTGATCCCGGTGATTGCCACGTTCATTCAAACCTCCAAATACTTTATTATCAAGTAGTTATATCTACTTTGATGAAAGTGTCCAAACCATAAAAAATCCCGGCCTGGGCGAACCTCCACACGTTGAAGCACACCCGCAGACCGGACTGATATCCATACATAAATCGAATGGGTCAATTATGATTGCAGGAATAGGGGAAGTCAACCGGATTTTCCCTTCAAACAGGGGGAATTAGCAGGTTACGGGGTGGGGGTTTGAACTGCCGCCTGGGCGGCGGAAAGCAGGGCGGTGGGCACGCGGTACGGGGAACAACTCACGTAGTCCAGCCCCAGTTGATTGAAAAATTCGATGGACGCCGGATCGCCGCCATGCTCCCCACAGATTCCGAGATGGAGTTGTTTGTTAGCGGCGCGGCCCTTCTCAATCGCCATCGCCACCAGCGCTCCCACACCTTTCTGATCGACACTGACGAACGGATC
>QIDN01000215.1 GCA_003229345.1 Nitrospirota bacterium
CGCTCCAGACTCCAGTTCCGATAGGGCTTCGAGGCGCGCCGATTTAAAATCGAGGCGGCCCACATCCGCTTTCAAGAGTGATTCCAACTGAGTTTCAAGGCGCGGTAGAATTCCAGTCTCGGCATCGTTGAACAATTCCAGCACGCTGTCCGGTTGCGACTCCAGCGCCAGGGTCAGCGCCGGAACATTCACACTGATTGTATCATCGCTTTCGGTTTTAATCCCCACTGAAGACAATTTTTTGAACAATTCACTGCCGCGGTTGGCAAACAGCGCTCCCAGCCCGTCGCGGATGGCCTGCGCGGTTCGGGTGATTCCCAGCTCCGTGGTCGAAAATTTTTCAGTATTCACGCTGTTCAGTCCCAAAGACGGGGGGAGGGCATTGGAGGAGTCGACCGCTTCCCGGCTGGCATCGAGCCTTTCGTTGGTACGAATGCCCGTTTGCGAATTTTCTGTTAATTCCTCACGAACCGATTGCAATTCGAAATCGCCCGCGAAAGTTTGGGCGAACGCCAGGGAATCGTTGAGGGCGGTGATCGCGTCGTTGAGCCGCAGAAACAGCGATTGAATCTGATTGACTGCGGCGCTGGCGTCGGTTTCCACGGTGACGCGAACGGTGTCGCCCACGCCGCCGCGAGCTTCCAGAGTGAGTCCTTCAAAAATATCCAAGAAAGTATTGGTGGCGCTGGTAAAGGTTTCGTCGTCGATGGTGATTTCCGCATCGTTCCCGTCGACCACCAGATTGGTGCCGGAGGCGTTGATTTGCACTTCGTTCTGAATCAACTCCCCGTTGGCATCCAATTCGAAAAATCCCAGATTGAACAAAAGGCTGTCGGGGTCGCTCAAGGTGATGGCGGAGTTGTCACCGGTCTGGCTGGTCAACAACAGGCGGTTGTCTTGAATGGTGGCGGTCACTTGATGGTCCTGCGTGCCGCCGTCCAGATGTTCGTTGCCGTTGACATCCTCCGCCGGGTCCAGCACACCGTTGCCGTTCTGGTCTTCGATGATGAAAATGCCCGAACCGTACTGACTGCCGCTGACTTGAATGGTTTCGATGATACCGTTGCCGTTGACGTCTTCCGCTTCGTCGAGCACGCCGTTGCCATTGACATCTTCGCCCCGGTTGATCTTGTCCTGGATGTCCGCCAGGGTGTCGGTCGCAAGGACATCGATTTCCACGCCGTTGATGCGGAAACTGCCGGTCAATCCCAGTGCCCCTGTTCCCTGTACGTCCGAGGCCAGCACACTGCGCGAGGCCACGGCGTCGATGGTGACATTGAAACGGGTCTCCTCGGCGGTGCTGTCTGCCGAAACCCGGAGCGCGCCGGAGTCGGACGATTTGGCGGTCAACAAATTGAACGCGTTGCCGAGGCGCAATTCTTCTACCTTGTCCAACAGCGCCTGCAAGCGGAGTTGGAGGTTGCCAATGTCATCCGTTTGCCGATTGGTGAGACGGGACGCGCCAACTTCGTCGACGATCGGGAAATGGCTGAGCTGAAACCGGTCGGTCACAAAACGTCCGGCGGCGTTGACGCGGAAGGCCGAAAGCGGGCCTCGCAGATCGTCCACCTGCGGCACGCGATTGGAGACGAATACAAAGGAGTCGAACAACAGATCGGAAGGCGTCGGGCGGTCCGCGCCGAATTGGTTGATCTGCGCGCGGAAATCGTTCAGCGTGATGCCGTCCAACCGGTTGGATTTCGGGAACAGCGGCGGAATAAGATTGCCTGAGATGCCAAACGTCGTCATGTAGCTCTCCGGATTTTCATTAGATGAACCGGTCGATGTTTTGGCCGCGTTCGGTTAGCACAGTTTCCGGAGTACGCGGTTCCGGCGGTGCGGTGCGCTCCTCTTCTGGGCGTGTCACCCCTTCCGTCGCCTGCCGCTCTCTCACGCGGTCGAGCAGTTCCGCGCTCTCCGCTTCCAGGTTTTCAAATACCGCTGGCGGTGGCGGTGCGTTGTTTTGCACTTCGGTGATCGGCGCGCCTTCATCTTCGGTTACTTCTTCCGGTGGTTCGATACGGTTATTGAACTCCTGTAAAAAATTCCGCAATTCGCGGTTGCCCCTCAGTGCCGGATCGGTTCCCATGTTGTCGCGGCGTAACGCCTGCGGATTTTCATCAAGCGCCGCCACGTTACTCGCTACCGGTGGCGCCACAGGAGCTATGACGTTCTCGAATGCGGGAGGTGGAGCGTTGAGTGGCTGCTGAGCCACGGCAGGAATATCTTCTGCCCGTGCTTCCAGTTGCACATTCGGGGTAAACGGCTCAGCCGGGTCCAGCTCGGGAAAAGCTGGGGCTTGCAAGACTTGGGTTTCCTGATCCTCCCCGAAAACCTGCCGGGTATCGACCAAAAAGGAGGTCTCGACATTTTGTCCTCCGGGGCCGGGGATGTCAGCCGGATCGCGTAGCGCATTGACGTCACGCGGTTCCGCCGCTGTTTCAACAGTGATCAGTGGCGCATTGACTCCAGTCAGCGCGGTGGCAGGAAGCAATATTTCCGTCTGCGGCTCAGGCGTATCGGGTCCAACGATGGCTCCCGCTTCCTCCAGTGCTTCATCGACCGTGTCGATGGCAACGAATGTGTCATCGTTGCCGGCGGTTGCCAAGTCCAGGGAGAGCGCCCGGCCTTGGCCTAAGTTCCGGGTTTCCTGGATATTGATTCCGGGGGGTTCCTCCTCAACATTGGGAATCGTGAGGACATTCACACGGCCTTCCGTACGGGGGACAGGAGTATTTCTGCGGATTCCCAGTGTGTTCTCTGCCGACGCGTCTTCCGCAGGTTCCGGAACAACCCCATCGTCGGGTTCAACGGAAAGCGGACCACGAGGTGGTGGTGCAAAGGGAACAAATCGATTTTCGTTAATGGGCGTCGTTGCTTCATCCTGCTCCAGTGCAACCTCGGTTGCGGACGGAGCAGCCGCTACCGGAACGGGTGGCGGTTCCGTCGCAATTTGGTTTTCGATTCTCGATGCCGCTTCCTCACGCGTTTCACGTACCGCATTCTGCACCAGCGAAGTCGCCGGGTTGAGTCCCGGCGCGGCTACCGGGGTTGATGTCGGTGCTGTCGGTGGAGTTGTTGTCGGCGCGGGTCGTGATTCGATGGGATTCAGACCGGTGCGTGTACTTGATGCTTCCGCCCGGCGGCGCGTTTCCAACACGTTGAGAAAATTCTGCAGGCTCGCTCCTATTTCCTCGTCAGCCGCCGGAGCTTCCGCTCCAACATCGCGGCCTTGGATTTCGATGTCGAGGAGTTCGGGGACTGCGGGGTTCACTTCGATTTCGCCCGGTACGAGGTCTGCCGGTAACGGAACGGTTTCCCCGGAGGGTTGAACGGGAACAATCACTCGCGCATTGGCGGAGAGTGTGACACGGTCGATGCCGTCAGCGAGCGAACCGGGCAGCGGTATTTCATCCTCGGCCTGGCTTCCGATCGGGCGGGCCTCTTCGTCCTCCTCACGGTCAGGAGGATCCAACGCATCCGGTCTCTGCAGAAGCAGCGGATTGACCGGCGGAAATTGTTCTTCAAGATGCGGCATAAAATTTTTCCGTTTTAGCTTACCCGTTTGTCGGGTTGTTGCCTCATTTAGGAGGCGGTATTAAGAGAGCCCGAGATCCATCGAACAATAAATTTAAAAATCGCGTTCAAGTCTGTCCCTTTTCGTCCGATAACCTGCAAGAGGTTAATAGGCTCTTTTGCGACCGGCACTTTGAAAAATTTTAAAAGCCCGAAAACAAAGGCTTTTAAAGAGGGCCGAAACGCCGGGGAAAACGGCTTCCGATTCAGGGAACAGCATTCCTGATATACGTATCGGCCTTATTTCCTGAGACTTGAGTGGTTTTTTGAGGTTTTTTGTGTTTTTAAGCTATTGAATTTAAAGGGATTATTTTTCATTCAAAAGGGTCGTGGAGTGGATTGACAAGACCTCTTTCGGCTCTTATCTTGGGAATAAGAACTTTTTATCCGTGTCGCCCTTTCCTTCGACAAGCTCAGAACAGGCTAATCGGCTCAGGGTGACACTGATTTACGGAGAACGGTTATGGTTGATTTTTTCAATCCGGCGATCACATCACGATTGCTCAACAGCATCACCCGCAACCAGTCGGGTTTGCAAAATAGCGTGTCCAAGGTGGCGTCGGGCAATCGGTTGATCAATGCTGCGGTGGACCCGGCGGGTCTGGCGATTGCGGAGAAACTGCGTTCGGATCTGGCGGCGTTCCATCAGGCGATCCAGAATACGGAATCGGGTACCGGTGTCCTGAACGTGGCGGAATCGGGGTTGTCTTCGATTTCCGACTTGCTGATTCGCGGACGCGAACTGGCATCACAGGCCGCCAGCGGGACCCTCGGCAACAGCGGACGGCAGGCCATCAACCAGGAGTTTCAGCAGATTGTCGCAGAAATCGACCGCTTGTCGCAGTCGACTGAGTTCAACGGCCAGAATCTGTTGAACGGCGACCTCGCTCCGTCGGCGACTCCGGTGGAATTGCAAATTGGGATCGGCGGGACGGCGAACGACCGCATCAGCCTCAACGTGATCGATGCCACCGATTCCACTACACTGGGCATCGCGGGCCTCGATCTATCCACGGCGGCGGGGGCGCAGGCGGCATTGGCTCCATTGGGTGCCGCTCAACAGACCGTGCTCGGCGCCCGCAGTAGCGCGGCGGCGCTGGCGGGTCGGTTGGAAAGCGTCGTAGCTTCCTCGCAGACTTCGTTTGTGGAAGTGACCGCCGCCCAGAGCCAAATCGCCGATGCCGACTTGGCGCAGGAGATATCCGATCTGGGCAACGCCCTGTTACGTCTTGAAGTTTCGATCCGCGCGCTGGTCCTCCAGAACCGGGAAAGCGCCGACAATGTCGGACGCCTGCTGAATATCCGGGCCTGAAGCGGCGAACTGCTCCGCGAGGTCCGATTGTGGACAGGGCGAATTTTAAGATCATGGCTGGCGAAAATAACCTTCCAATCGCGTCTCAACGCCTGAGCGAGTTCCCCCCTCCGGGCAGGAGGCGGGAAAATTGGCCTTGACCCTCCCCCCTCGAAATGATAGTAAAAAGGCCTTCTAGAGCATGTTTAACCACAGCCCAACCGTATTTGGAGATATTGAAATGGAAGTGAATACCATCAAGTTGGAAATCCGCAAGCACCACGTCACCCCGGGGCTCAACGTTCTGGATCTGGTAATCGACGCCAACGGCGAGAAGATCGTCAAGCAGACCCAGCATAAAGATACCGATATGGCCTACAAGAAATTCGTCGAGGATATCATCAAGGTGGCCAAGGAATTGGCCAACGCGCGGATCGAATGATTTTTTTTCAGGTTGACCCCTTCCTCCGGCATGCCGATGTAATGGGCGTGATTCCGCGACTTGCGGATGAACTCCGCTCTCCGGGTTGTCATTAAATGAACCGGTCGATGTTTTGGCCGCGTTCCGTCCTGGCTTTCCAGAAGTTCTGCAGACTGCTTTCGGAGGCGTTTAACCGCACTTTTTTATAGGCCACCAATTCGTTAGCGTCCAATTCGAAAAACCCCAGATTGAACAGCACAACGTCGTTGATCCGGCTGGTCAGCAACGGGCGGTTGTCCTGGATGGCGGCGGTCACCTGACTGACTGCTTCCAGATTTTCAAATACGGCTGGGGGTGGCGGTGCGTTGCTTTGGACTTCCGCAACCGGCGCGCCTTCGGGTTCGGTCACTTCCTCCAGCGGTTCTATTCGCGCGTTGAACTCCTGTAAAATATTCCGCAATTCGCGGTTGCTCCGCAACGCCGGGGCGGTACCCAGGTTGTCAGGACGCAAAGCCTGCGGATTTTCATCGAGTGCTTCCACGCTACTCGGTACCGGAACGGTTTCCTCGGTTTGCCGGACGGGAGCAATCGCCCGCGCCTTGGCGGAGAGGGTGACGCGATCAATGCCGTCGGCGAGCGAGCCGGGGATCGGCGTTTCGCCCTTGGCCCGGTTTTCGATCCGGTTGGTTTCCTCCTCTTCCCGGTCGGGAGAATCCAACGCATCCGGCCTCGGCAGAGCCAGCGGATTGACTGACGGAAATTGTGTTTCAAGATGAGGCATAAGATCACCTCAAAAATATTTTGATGCCGCATTAAAGTTTGTCCCTTTTTCGCCGATAACCTGCAAAAGAAATTGATGGGTTCTTTGCTAACCGGCGAATTTAAAAAGCCTGAAAACAAAGGTTTTTTTTAAAAGGGACGAAGAACCGGGGAAAGCAACTTCCGGTTCAGGGAACAACATCCCTAATAATTTTATCGGCTTTATTTCCTGAGACTTGAGCGGTTTTCGACATTATTAAATTATTGAATTTAAATGGTTTATATGGGCAGGAAGAGGTCGGTGTGATGCTCAACCCAAAAAATCCTCTCCTTGGGAAAGGAAGGGTTCTTTAGAGTTCCGGCTCAGCGCCGGCCAGCGTGACGCTGGACCCAACCCCAACCGGGCAAGGCCCGGAGCTGATTTTCAATTGCGCTGCAAAATCATCGCTAGCCGATAACTATTAGCAAATTGCCTGCGGGGGCTTCCGCTCGCAAGATCATTCCTTGGCCATATCAATCCCTGTGCGAAAGTAAACTTGCAATCATGGGATAACGCCTCAGCGAAATCAGCCCCGGCGCTTCGCCGGCTAGCGCTGGATTTTCATTTTCTTGAGTTTCTCTACCAGAGTGGTGCGGTTCAGTCCTAGAAGCGTGGCCGCCTGGTTCTTCACGCCGTTGGTTTTTTCCAGCGCTTCGATGATCAATTCCTTCTCAAACTCTTCCACCATCTTTTTCAGGTTGACCCCTTCCTCCGGCATGCCGATGTAGTGGGCATGGTTGCGCGACTTGCGGATGAACTCCGCCGGGGTCTGATCGCTCTCCGCCTGCACCAGCGGTTCCCATGTTTCCTTTGGAACGTCGCTCATCACCTTGTCCGGCAGGTCGCGCGGGGTGAGGGACTTGTCGGTGCTCAGCACCACCATGCGCTCCATGAAGTTCGCCAGCTCGCGGATGTTGCCCGGCCACTGGTAATTGCAGAGAATCTCCACC
>QIDN01000115.1 GCA_003229345.1 Nitrospirota bacterium
CTGAGGGAGTGCTGGATGCCTCCCTTCATGCTCAAATAAGACTTGCCCCGGATGTAATTATACCCCCAGGCCATATCCCCCTTGGCCTCCTCGCTGGACCAGTAACAGCAATGGCTGTTCCCGAATATGGGATCGATATGCAGTTCGTTTTTGGTCCAGTAATAGTTCCAGGGAATCGACTGTTTTTCATCAAACAGAGCGGCCAACTCTTTACGGGTCGGCAGGCGCCAGCTGCCCGATCCGCCAAATTGAGCTTTATTCAACTCGCGAATATAATCTTGGGCCTTATGCCAGTTGATCCACTGCTTGCGGGTTTGATACGAATCGATCTGGACCCAGATCAGTTTCGTTTCGAGATCGGTCACAGTTCCGTTTTTATTGTCCAGGAACCGGGGATTATCGGAAAAGGGTGCGACGTCTGCTTTCGGCTCGGTCAACGTCAAAATCTGCCCACCAAATTCATAATCCGTCTTGTCTTCCTTGACCTTTTGCGCCGCGGGATTATCCGGTATCGTTTCGTCTGCCAGACCGGCAGAAGGGAGCCACGCCAAGGCAACCGCCAAAAAGATGACCTCCAACGCTGTCAGGGTCTGCCGTCGAACCGGGATGATCTCTGCCATTTGTTGCATCCTCACGCTACTCGTCCATGGGAGCCCAATCCGGCTCCCAAGACAGGCACAACCCGGAGGGATTGTGAAACTGTTTTTCTTCGTTACCCACCGATCCCCATTTAGCGACAAAATTCAAATCCGGATCGAACTTTTGGATCCGGTGGTTCAGCGTATCAACGACAAACACAAAACCGTAGGGATCTTCAACCACTGCCATCGGGCAGTTGAACTGGCCGTCACGTTTTCCGAATTCGCCAATGACCCGGATAAAGTTTCCTTCGAGATCGAACAATTGCATCCGGTTCTGGCTTTTTTCCACCACCAGCAGGGTGCCGTCATTGCGCACCGTCAAGTCGCAGGGAAAGTTAAAACGTCCTTCCTCGAATCCGTACTCGCCAAACTTGGACAGAAACTGTCCGTCTTCGTTGAAAATCTGGACGCGCTGGTTATCGCGGTCGGCCACATAAATATTGCCTTCCTGATCGACTGCGGCACCTGTGGGAAACTTGCAGAACCCGTCGAAGTCTCCCGGAAAACCGAATCCCAACAGATACTCGCCGTCGTCATCATACCGCTTCAGGGAATGGTTGTGGGTATCGACCACCAGGATGGTTCCTCCGGGTTCGGCGATGATGGCCTCCGGCCAGTAGAATTTTTCCTGCCCCCAGCCCTCGGTACCCACCGACAGAATGAAATCACCTTCCGAGTCGAATTTCTGGATACGATGACATCCGGTATCTGCCACCCAGACATTGCCTTCCTTGTCTACGGCTACATCGAAGGGACCTTTGAATAGTCCTTCGCGATAAGGGGGCCGGGTGCCGGCGGATTTACCAAACTGGAATAGAAATTTACCGTTGCCGTCGAACTTCTGAATCCGGTCGTTTCCGGAATCCGCTATCCAGATATACAATTTGGAGTGATCGACATCCGCCCATTTCGGTTGCTCTTCGGGAAGAATCTCTTCTGTCTCCCCGATCACTTCCAGGGTACCGGTACCGACGGACTCCTCGGTGTCTTCCTGCTTCACTGAACTCTGTTCTGATTCATCTTGCGCCATTGGATATATTTCCTGTGCCCGGCACCGATGATCGGTGCGGCCTTGTACTGATTGCTAAAGACTCTTTAAACAAAAGCGGAAGCCGATGAAGGCTTCCGCATTATATGTGCTCCCGGCTCAATCACAAGCCTGCGTTGATATGCCACGCCCGTCATGGGTAAAACCTTTAGGACAGCCCATTCCAGTCTTATTCCACCATAAATTTTTTCACATCCAGAATCTGATACTCGAAATCGCAGGCGCCCTGCAATTCATTCAGACGGTCATTCCATTCGCGCTTGAAGTTATCCAGGTTTTCCATGTTGGGTTTTTTCTTCATCAAGCCGACTTCCTTGTACACCGGCTTGACGAGGTGTTTGTGGATATCCTGAATCACGCTGCGGACACGGATAATACAATCCTTGGTGACCGTCTCACGGGTCACGCCGTCCACTTTTTCCAGCAAACGCAGGAAGCCTTGGATGGAAATCAGATGTTTAAGATAGCTTTCCGCCAGCATGTGGTTGTATTTCAAACCGCAATCAATGTAACCGGCCATCAGGAAAACGCCGACATGATGATCGAACTGCACTGTCAGAGTAATGAGTTTTTGGAGATAATCGACCTCACGGAGATCTTCATCTTCATCGTCACCCTCCTGGAGTTCTTTCGCCGCTTTGGCTTTCTCGGCCTCCAGCTCTTTTTTTATTTTTTCCAGTTCGGAGAGATCGCCTATGGGATCATCCTGCCGCTGATTATCCTCGGTATCTGCAGTCCCTTCTTGCTGGCCTTCTACTTCTTCTGTATTGGTCTCTTGTTCACTCAATGCCTTATCTCCTTCAAAAAAACAATAATCCGCCGGAGGTCTTCCGAAAATATATTCAAAATTAACGGCTTAGACGATTTTTTTGGAATCAGCCGGATTATATATGGTTATCGTCAAGAGTGTCAAGACAATAAGATGCCACCCTACCACAGGTTTTTCACAATGGGGTTCCATGTAAAACCCCTTGCCTCTTAAGACTTTGTACCTCATCAGCCGGGAGGCAGAAAATTCAAAAACCCAAACCCCTGATTGACAGGGAGGAGGCCCCTCAACTATGATGAACCTCAACAAATTCCAACTATTGAGCCGATAATTTGCCATGAAAACAGCTTTAATTTTTCCACCGCAGTGGTTCCCCAGCCAGCCTTATCTGGCTCTGCCCACGCTGACCGCCTTTCTTCAGCACCACGGTCACGCGGTGGATCAATTTGATTTCAATATCGAAAGTTACGACACATTCCTCAGCCGCAACTATCTGGAGGAATGCCTGGGAAAAATCAAAGGGCGCCTCAACCAGCCTGCCTACACACCAGAGGAAAATGAGATCAAAGGGGTGTACCGGGATATCCTGGGCGACACCGGTTTTCTGGAATCCGTTCTGGACGGTGTGGAAGATGCCAAGAACGCTATGAGAACCGAGGAGATGTTTTTCCAGTTCCCGGTCTACAAGCGGGCTTACACCACCCTGAAGGTGGCCATGCAGCTGATCTCCTACGCCCATTTCCCGACCAAGGTGGATCTGGAATCGTATTTCATGCAAGGCAATCCAGAGGAAAACATGGAAGGGATTCTGCAGGCCACGGCGGACCCGGTCACCAACCCGTACTTGGATTTGTTTGAAAATAAACTGATTCCCCGGATGAACTGGAGCGAGTACGGCCTGGTCGGCATATCTATCATTCATGTCGGACAAGTGATTGCCGGCTTAACGCTGGCCCGTTTGCTCCGCGAGAAATACCCTCACCTTCACATCTGCATCGGCGGTAGTGTATTCACCCGGCATTCCGGTATCATGGAAAACAAACAAGCGCTGTTTGAAAAAATATTCCATAGCATCATCCAGTTTGAAGGCGAGTACCCTCTACTGAAGCTGGTGGAACAACTCAAAGCCGGCGGCTCTTTGGGCGAGGTGCCGAACCTGACGCATCTCGATCAGGGCAAAGTAATCACCAATGCCAAGTCCGAATCTCTGCCTTACGACCAACTGGTGCGGCCGACGTTCGACCAACTGCCGCTCGAAAAATATCTGATGCCCTACCCGGTTCTGCCGTACATGGCCAGCCGGGGCTGTTACTGGGGCAAATGCACCTTCTGCACTCACAGCCACATCTATGACTCCTATTACCGCAAGGATAACGAGGAGCGCGTGGCGCTCGATCTCGATTACCTGGGCAAACGGTACGGCACACGCTACTTCACCTTCTCGGATGAAGCCATCTCACCTAACGCGTTCAAGCGCATGTCCTATTCCGTGCTCAAGCACAAGGTGGATATGAAGGCGCTGGGCATGATCAAGTTCGAGGCTGACACCGTCGAAAGCGAGGACCTGTTCAAGGATATGTTTGATGCGGGATTTATCATGCTGTTTTTCGGACTGGAAAGCGCCAACGACCGCGTGCTGTCGATCATTGACAAAGGCTGTGACCAGAAAACCGAAAAAATAGTCCTCGAAAACAGTTCACGCGCCGGCATCTGGAACCATTTGTACCTGTTCTTCGGTTTTCCCACCGAGGAACGGGAAGAAGCGGAAGACACCATCCAGTTCACCATCGATCACGGCGAACGGGGAGATGGGTCCATCCATTCGGTCGGGCAATCGACCTTTACGCTGGAAAAGGATTCGGCCATCTATCACAATCCGCAAAAATTTTCGATTGACCGCATCCTGCACAACCCGGACCGCGACATGGCGATCATCTTCGATTACGAAATACAAAAGGGCATGCCGCGCGAGGAAATCATGGAAGTGTACGAACGGTTTGATCAGGTGCTGGAGGAGCAATTCCCCTCCCGCAAGATCTGGAACTATCTGTCGCGGGAGCATTTTCTGCTCTATCTGGACCGGTTCGGACGGGAAGAACTGTTGAAAATGGCGCAGGACGAGGCGGTGACCGAAACAGTGGGAGCCTGACTCCGACACCACCCTCGCTCCTGCCAGTAAGGAAGACCTTGGATTAGCGTTTGACACGCACCCGATGGATAACCTAGAATCAGAGCAATCCAAATTTATTTAATTTTTTTGAGCGTTTGAGAGGACCGAAGTTATGGCGGATATTGATGTTAATGAGGATTTTAATCCTCAGGAATTCCGGGACAAGCAGGAAAGTAAAAAACAGTCGGATTTGATCACGATGAAGATCCATCCTGAAATCTGGGATGAGTTGGGAGTACGGGACCCGGAGCAGATCAAGCTGGAAACCGCCATCATGAAAAAGACCCGGCAGATCAAAAAAGAACTCCGGACCGATCCCGACAATTTTGACAAACAGGTGGAGTTGGCCACCCTTTACATTGATGGGGGCAACTACGAAGACGCCATTAAAATGGTCCGGGCCGTGGTCAGCAAAGATCCCAAACATGCCCGCGCCCGTAAAGTCCTGGGCACCGGCTACGCGCTCAGCAACCAGGAAGATGAAGCCATCCTGGAACTCAACCGCGCCACGGAGCTGGACCCTGACGATGCGGAAACCCACTTCAATCTTGGCGGGGTGTATATGTTGCAGGACTCGTTTATGCTCGCCGAACGGGAATTCCAAAAAGTGGTCGATCTGGATCCGACTGATACCACCGCCTACGCCAATCTGGCGGCCGCGTATACCATGCAGAAAAGCCACCTGGAAGAAATCCGTACGTTGAAAAAAGTCCTGATGTTCGATCCGGAAAATAAGGAACTGCGCTCCGCGCTGAGTAACGCCTATTTTCATTTGGGTGAATTCGACGAATCGCTCTCCAGTGCCCTGTGCGTCATCGAACTGGATGAAAAGGACCCGCAGGCCTATTGCAACCTGGGCAGTATCTATTCCGCCCAGAACATGGTGGAAGAAGCAATACAGACGTTCCAGAAAGCGATCGAACTGGATCCGGAATACTCGCTTCCCCACACCAATCTGGGAAGTTTGTACGGAACCGTCGGGCGGGTCGAAAGCGCCATCAAGGAATTCAAAAAGGCCACCAGCCTCAACCCCGGCGATGCTCATGCCTGGCTGAACCTGTATCATTCCTATAAAGAAATCGGCCGACCGGAAGACTCCACCAAGGCCTTCCAAAAATATGAAATGCTGACCAAGGAAACAGCGCCCGGCGGCGGCAAAGCCGAATTTTCTGGCGTTCCCGGCGGCGTATCCACCACCGGCGATACGGCAAGTGAATAGCGCGCTCCTACCCGGAGAGGGAACGGGCTAACCGTTAACAACAAACGATACATGTTGGAGCGCGTTTAAAAAAAATTGAGTCCTGCATCACCCTGTGGGTGTTCCTCAAAAGAAGAAAGGGTTTTTAGCTCGCCCCGCGCGGAGCGGTCTGCGCCCTCTGTGGTAAATTCTAACATCTGATCCTACTATCTTCACTTATGCAAAGGTCTAATGACCCGTCCGGATTCACAACTTCTGCCCCTCGGCGATTTCAAACCCTCGGATGAGTGGCAGACGCATGTCAACGCCATCTTCTACGGGATCAAGGGTCCCGCAATTCACCATCATTTCCAGACCTATGTCAGCCGCGATTACCGTCTCGCCCACGCACTGGCTGATGAGTTTCTTCAAGGCATCAAAGAACACGGCCTCGCTGACGGCCCGATTTACGTGCAGGAGTGGGGCGTCGGCAACGGCAACCTGGCGGCACGGTTCCTGTCGCGCCTGAAATCCGCCGCTACCGATCAAGCCGTCTACCCGCGCATCCACTACACGCTGTGTGACTACTCCGAGGAAATATTAAAGGGCGTGCGCGCCAATCCAAATTTACAGGCGCATGAAGGCCGTTATTTTTTAGAACACGTAAACGCAGAGACGCAGGACGATTTCGAACCGCACTCGGTGCACAAGATCATCTCCAACGAAATCTGGGACGACCTCGCAACGTCTGTCTTGCTCAAAAATGGCGGCATGTTGTACGAGGAATACCTGCAACCGCTCCTGCCGCGCCACATCCCGAACGTTCCCATGGAAACATTTGTTAAGCAGTTCAGTGAAAAGAATCTGGAAGCGCTGAAAAACCATCCGCCGTTTCTGGAGCAGATTGTCTGGGAGCGCAGTTTTCAACGCACGGATATTTCGGACTGGCCGTATGGCGAAGTCATCCTGAAACACCTGGATCGATTGGAAGACGAAATTCCTATTCCCATCAACACCGGCGCGCTCCAAACCCTCGAGCGGGCGAAAAAGCTGCTCGCCGAAAAAAATCTGGGATACACCTCATTCGATTACGGCATGCTGTCGGATCACGAACTCAACTGGCGGG
>QIDN01000220.1 GCA_003229345.1 Nitrospirota bacterium
CACTCCAAAGCCTACAACATGACGGGCTGGCGCATCGCCTTTATCGTAGGCAACGAATTGGTGGTGAAAGGCCTCGCTCACGTAAAAGACAATATCGATTCCGGTCAGTTCGCCGCCATTCAAAAAGCGGCTATCTATGCCCTCGAGCATCCGGAGATCACCGCACGCATTGTAGAGAAATACCAACGGCGGCTTACTTCGCTGGTCGACGCTTTGAACTCGATCGGCTTCCACGCGAAAATGCCCGGCGGCTCGTTTTTTTTATACGTGAAGGCGCCGCAAGGCATCGCCGGTGACAGAAAGTTTAAAAACGCGGAAGATTTCTCGCAGTACCTGATCACCGAACACCTGATCTCCACCGTGCCCTGGGACGACGTTGGCAACTTCGTCCGCTTCTCCGCCACCTTCGCGGCCAAAGACCCGGCAGATGAAACCCGCATTATGGGTGAAATCAAAAAGCGGTTATCGTCCGTTACTTTTGAATTTTAGAACAAAGGGAGTCTTCTCCCATGCTCCACACCGCCTACATCGGTATCGGTTCCAATCTGGAGTCACCGGCAGAGAACTGCTTAAAGGCGATTGAGCGTCTCAACGCACACGCCGGCCTCACACTTGTCACTCGTTCCTCTCTTTATCGATCCGAACCGTTTGGCATTACCGATCAAGACTGGTTCGTCAATTCCGTGGTCCAGCTCAAAACCTCCCTCTCCCCTCAGGAGTTGCTTAAGGCGTGTCTGTCGATTGAACAAGCCATGGGCCGCACCCGCACGGAAAAATGGGGACCCCGCATTATCGATCTTGATATTCTTTTTTATGATGATCTGATTTTAAAACAGGACGGGTTGGAAATTCCTCATCCGGGCATTGCCGAACGTAGTTTTGTGTTGGCGCCGATGAATGAAATCGCGCCGGAGTTCATTCACCCCAAACTTGAACAACCGATCCAGACTCTGCTAATGAAAATCCCGAATCCGCAGCAGGTGAACCGCCTCTCCTCAGACGGTTAGAGTGTCCAGATCAACTGTTTCCATTTTGGCCATCGCTTCCAGCATCAATACTTCCCAAGGATATTTCGTTTCATCGATTTCCAAGTCCACAATTTTGGCGCGGGTCGAGGGTCGTGGCGGCATGAAGGCCGAACAACAATCCGGATGTGGTTCGATACTGATGTCGTAGGATTCCAATTCTTTCGCCTCGTTGATAATTTCCTGTTTATTCATACCGATCAACGGACGAAACACACTCAGGGTGACGACATCGGAAACCGCATTCAGATTTTCGATCGTCTGGGAAGCGACTTGACCGACGGACTCGCCAGTGGCCAGCGCCAGACAACCTTTTTGTTGAGCCACCGCCTGGGCGATGCGGTACATCATCCGCCGGTACAGAACCACACGATGAGCGGGACGACAATGGTCGCGGATCGCCACCTGAATATCCTCAAAGGGCACCACATAAAGCTTGGACTTCCCCTGATAACCGTTGAGAAGTTTGGAGAGCTTCACCACCTTGTCGTAACCGCCCCGCCCCATGAACGGCCGGTTATCGAAAAAAATCCCATGCGCCCGGCATCCGCGCTTCATCATTCGGTACAACGCTACCGGACTGTCAATGCCCCCGGAAATGAGGCCCAGAATATCCCCGGAACTTCCAACCGGCAATCCCCGCAAACCGGGAGTCCGATTGTTGAAGACTACTGTCTCATCCTGACCGATCTCAATTTCCAGAATAAAGTCGGCTTCCTTGATGCTCACCTCGAGTCCTTTCGAGTGCAATTGCCCGAGAATGCGTGAACCTACCTGCCGGTCGATTTCCGGCGATTTGTGCGGGTAGGATTTATCCGCCCGGTTGGTGCGAACGCAAAACTTAAACGCCTTGCCCGGTTGCATCAGCGGCTCGATCCATTCCACGCCGACAGCGGCCAGCGCATCGAATTCCGGCTCGCGTGTTACCCCTACACTGGCCGAAGCTATCCCGGGAATTTTCTGGAGCCTTCGAATGCACTCCTCTGTGGATTTTTTGGAACAATGAATAAAAATTCTCCCGTGAGGGACCTTGAACTTCAATCCCTCCAAATCCTTCATCTGCATTTGGATGTTTTTCACCAGACGATTGATGAACTGATCCCTGTTTTTCCCCTTGAGTCCGATTTCGTCGTACCGGACCAGGATGGTTCTACGTTCGTTCATTTGTGAGCTATTTTGCGGTTAAAGGTGGAATAGAGTTGGCGGTAAGCCTCACCGAATGCATCAACAAAAGCGTCGACATCAGTAAGGGTGTTTTGTGAGCCAAAAGAAATTCTCAAACTGCATCGGGCCTCTTCCGGCGTCAAGCCGATGCCTGTCAATATTTTCGATGGCTCCTTGGAGTGTGCACTGCAGGCGCTTCCCAGTCCTACATAAATTTCTTTTTCCTCCAGGTGGTGGAGCATCACCTCGCCTTCCACCGGTGCAAAACGGAAATTAACGATGGCAGGCGATTGCCGGGACAAATCCTCGGACAGCGAAGAATTAAACTGAAGGTCCAATTCAGGCAGGCCTTCTGCGAGGCTTTTCAGTTTTGTCACCAGATGGTGAAACAATTGCTGATTATTCTTCGTCGTCTCCTCGGTTTTCTCAACTGACCTTTTTATCGCGAGAGCCAGGCCGACGATCAACGGAACCGGCAAGGTTCCCGAACGTATGCGATGCTGCTGTTGCCCGCCATGAATCTGCGGTTTCAAGTCCAGTTTTCCTTCGACCACCAACAACCCGATACCTTTCGGCCCGTTGATTTTGTGACCGGAGATCGAATATCCCGCGAGCCCCCGCCACATTGCGGGAGACAACTTCAACTTGCCCACTGCCTGTACGCCATCGAGAAACAAACGCGTCTGAGGCGATTGGTCGGCCAGCGCCGATAACAGTTGGGCGGGATCATTCACGCTGCCCAGTTCGTTGTTGACGTGGGAGAGGCACAACAGCCGGACCTTCTCTGACTTTAAACGGGAAATGGCAGATAAATCCAGTCGGCCCTCCTTTTGTAAACCCAACAACGAAACCGGCTCGTTGCCACACTCACGGAACGATTCCAGCGTTTGGGTCACGCTGGGATGTTCGAGGCCCAGGCAAGCTATTTTCCTGTTGGGAAAACTATAGCCTTTAATGAAGAGATTGTTCGACTCACTGCCCCCGCTGGTGAAGATGATTTTATAATCGGGCGGGATGAACAAACTATCGCGTATCTGGTTCTCCGCTTCTTCAAGACGCTGTCTGGCGTCCAACCCCAGGGAATAGACCGTCCCGGAATTGGCGAAGTCCTTCTGCATCGATTCCAAAACCACGTCAATTACTTCGGGGTCCATGGGCGTGGTGGCGGCATTATCCAGATATATCATGTCAGGGCACTTCCCAATCTCAAGGCTTATAGGGTTCGGTTAAATCGTGATCCACATCCAGTTGATCCAAAATGCGCGCGACTACGAAATCTACCAGATCGTCGACCGATTGCGGGTTCTGGTAAAACGCCGGATTGGCCGGCAGGATCAACACACCCGCCTGATCCAACCTGAGCATGTTCTTCAAATGAATCTGACTGAACGGAGTTTCCCGCGGCACCAGAATGAGTTTGTTGCGCTCCTTCAACGCCACATCCGCCGCCCGCTCGATCAGGCTTTCCGAGGTACCGGCGGCAATGCGGCCGATCGTCCCCATGCTGGCGGGAAGCACCACCATGCCATCTATTGGAAAGGAGCCGCTGGCGACCGAAGCATTGATCTTCGAGTTTCTGTAAACCGTCACATTCTCTTTCGCAAAATATTTGGAGGCCAAGTCCAATTCGAGTTTCAACAACTCGCCGCCCCGCTCGGAGATGATGACGTGCAGCTCCGCCTGCGGTTGCAATACATCGAACAATCGCTTGGCGTAACAGACGCCGCTGGCTCCGGTAATCGCTATGATAAACCGTTTCATGAGGTTTCCTTAAGTCCCAGCAAGGCATTGACCTCCTGCCTGAGAGCTTGTTGAACTTCTTCCACCGGAGGATCACTGTCGATCCGTCGAATATGATCCCCGGCAAACGTATCAAAAATATTTCGGACCTTCTCCAGATAGCCGCGCTTTTCGAAGGAACTGAAACCGTCCCTGCCCTGCTCAATCCTCCTGAAACTTTCGTCCAACGACCCTTGAATGATAAACAGAAGATTCGGGCGAGGCGCAAACGCTTCGTTATCGTCTATAATTTTTACCGGATCGAACCCCAACGCCCCCTGGTAAGCGGCGGTGGAATAATAATACCGGTCGATCAACACGATCTTACCCTGCTCCAGTGCAGGCGCAATATTCTGTTCGACGTCCTCTTTGCGGTCATTGATAAAAAACAGCAACTCCTCTTCGGGAGTCACATCCCCGCGCCCTTCCGTCAGGATCTTGCGGATTTTATGACCCCATACCCCCTGAGTCGGTTCGCGCAGGCGGACTACCGAGTATCCGACAGACTCCAGATAATCGGCCAGCAAAGCGCATTGGGTGGATTTCCCCGTGCCGTCAATCCCTTCCAGCGCAATCAGATATCCCCGATCCAGTTTCATAGCCTTTTCCATCAATTATGCCTGAGTTTCGCCGGGCGGTGACAAGAGGTTGCTTTTAGCCGTATCAATATGAAATAATTAATAAAACGTCTCACCGCAAATCCCTATTTTATATATAATTAACCGGAAAAACCTGTTAATTTTGTTTAAAAGCAAAGAATTATTCATCTTAAAGAATTAAACGGGGTCTTGAAAGTGAAAAAATTCTGGAAAATATTCGGTTGGGTCGCTCTGGGAATCTTCCTGCAATTCAAGTTCAACGTATTGTACGGCATCGTTTTCATGGAAAATCTTAATTTTCATGACCGGGCTTACAGGGTCAGCATGAAAATGTCTCCGACGGATGCGAGCCTGCGGGTATTACAGATCCAGACCATGGTTCATCATTCCCTGGGTTCGGACTATTTCGCCAACGTCTATATTCCCGAACACTACAAAGTGCTGAACAAGGAGCCCTACCTGGGCGCGGAGGCGGTGCCCGGATACAAAGCCTATAATATGGGCATGAAACGTAAATACCGGGATGTTTTGAGTACGGAAGACTTTATCATTGCACCCATGAAAAAGGATATGGAAATCCCCTCCACTCCGATTCTGGTTGATTTCTTGAACCTCAATCAAAGTCTTCATAAAGACGATACCTATACACTGGCAACGACGAAGCAAAACACGCGACTGGAAGGACCGAAGGTCGCCGAGGCCACTTATCCGCAACAACTGGATATGTAGGTTGGATCCATTGAGATGAAAACTCACAGTAAAGATTACTATCAGGTTCTGGCAATCCATGAACAGGCCACGGAAGAGCAGATCAAAAAAGCCTACCGTCAGCTGGCCCTGGAACACCATCCCGACCGCAATCCCAACGATCCTCAAAGTGAGGACCGGTTCAAGGAAATCACCGAGGCCTATGGCGTCCTCATGGACCCGCTGAAACGTAAGGAATATGACCGGTTTCGAGCCAGCCCGTTCACCGGAACCCAGGAGGGACCTCAATTTCGCTACAGCCAGCAGGAGATATTCGAGAACATGTTCCGCCAGGGGTTCGGCCGGGACATATTCAATGACTTGAATACCGACTTCAAGCAGTCCGGTTTCCGCACCGGGCCGGATTTTTTCGGGCCCGTTTTTTTCGGCGCCGCCGGAGGAATTGCCAAGTTCCTGCGAATGGTTCCCGGCCCTATCGGAAAAATCGGAATGGGCCTATGGCTGTTAAGTTCCGTTGGCTCGTCCCTGTATGCTCTCAAAAAAAGGAGGCAGGCAGCTCAGGGAGATCCGAAATCCCAAACGCGAAAGAAGTCTTCTCCCTCATTGACGCATTCCATCAAAAACCTGTTCGCGAAACCCGGCGAGGATGCTTCCGGAAAAAATGATCCCAACCTGTATTACAACATTTCCATAACCCCGGTCGAAGCACAGTCGGGAGCCAAAAAGCAGATATCCTATCAGGTCGGGAAAAACGCCGAGAACCTCCAGGTCAGCATCCCTCCCGGAATTTCCTCCGGAAAAAAACTGCGCCTGCGCAAGAAAGGTTCTGTGGTCAATGAGCTACGGGGCGACCTGATCTTGACGGTGCAGGTTAAATCCTAACGTGACCCAACAGTAGCGGAGCCTCTTAAATAGCCTAATGCTATACATTAATAAAATATCCTCATCGAGCCTAAAAATAATAGTTTTTTGTTCTATTTTAATGGGAATTATTTACCCCTCCTCCCCACTCCTCGCCCAGAAAAAGAAGGATCTGCCGGTTCCTGTCGGGGTGGCCAAGGCACGGGAAATTGCTACGCATTCCTCGTTTGAATATCCGGGTACGGTGCAAGCCTGGGCCACCACTCAACTGGCTTCCGAAGTGGATGGACGAGTGAACAAATTGCTGTTCCAGGAGGGCCAATACGTGCGCAAGGGAACTCCTCTGGTCAAGCTTCGGATCGCTCCGCTGATCATCCAGCGAGATCTCGCGCAGGCCGAAAAAAAGTTGGTCGAGGCCCGACTTGAGGAACTGAACACCGGCACCCGTCCCGAGACTATCGGAGCGGCCAAATCCGCCGTCGAACAATCCAAGGCCAGGGTCCGGCTGGCCGACAACGAACTCAAGCGGATTAAAAGATTATACAAGGATGGGGTCCTCAGTCTCGACGAGTTTGATAAAGCCGATGCCCAGGCCCAAGCCGCCCGGGCGGAACTGGAAGAAAAGCAGTCGATACTGAACGAGCTCGTGGCCGGTCCTCGTGCTGAAAAAATGAAGCATGAGGAGGCCAATATCAAGGTCGCGGAGGC
>QIDN01000179.1 GCA_003229345.1 Nitrospirota bacterium
TGCGAAACCTGCGGGCAAGAAGTTAATTATAAAGAGAAATTCAAGCTGAGCGAATGTCGGCAAAAAGGGCTGACGTATTCTGATCCGATCAAGATCATGGTGCGTATGGTTCTGTTTGACCGCGAACGCATTGGTGTGTCTGCCCGTGTCCTGAAGGAACTCCCCGGAAAATATATTGTAGAAGAGGTGAAGCACCCGAAGACCGGGAAATCGTTTATCCCAGCCCGAACTTTGATCGACTCCAAAATCGTAGAACTTCTGGACAAAGAAAAAATTCCTGAAGTTGTGATCAACTCCGTTCGGGAAGTGAAAGAGCAGAAGATTTTTCTTGGGGAAATGCCGGTCATGAGTCTGACGGGCACCTTTATGATCAATGGCGTGGAGCGGGTTATCGTCAGCCAGATGCATCGTTCCCCTGGCGCATTCTTTTCTCATGATAAAGGGAAGTCCCACGTTAGCGGTAAAATCCTCTTTTCCGCACGCGTTATTCCTGATCGCGGTTCCTGGTTGGATTTTGAATTCGACATCAAAGATATCCTGCACGTCAAAATTGATCGCCGGCGCAAGATGCCCGCCACGATTCTGCTCAATGCCTTTGGTATGAGCCAGGAAGAAATCCTTTCCGAGTTTTATCAGGTAGAAAAAATTTCGTGTACCCGTGACGGAAAATATTCCATGGGCGGGAAAGGCCTGATGGTCGGCATCAAGGTATTGGAGGATGTGGTGGATTCCAAGACCAATGAGGTGATCGTTAAATCCGGTAAATTGGTCGGCGTTCCTAATATCAAAAAGCTGGAGAGGATGTCTAAGTCTCCCAAGGTGGAGATCGATTCTGAAACTCTGATCGGCGCTATCCTCGCCAGCGACATCATCGACAAGGAGACCGGCGAAGTGATGTTGGAATCCAATACGGAGATCACTGCGGAGATTCTCGAACAGCTTCATGCGCAAAAAATATCTGAGTTCGGGATTCTGCATATCGACGAAGAAAGCCCGGACACAACGATTCGAGATACGTTAGTCCTCGGCAAGATCAAAACCCAGGAAGATGCCATTCGCGAAATCTACAAACGTTTGCGTCCGGGAGATCCTCCGACCGCAGAAATCGCCAAAACATTATTCGCCAACCTGTTTTTCAATCCGAAGCGATACAACCTTTCGGTGGTGGGGCGAATCAAGCTGAACCAGAAATTCAATCTCGATATCCCCGAGGATAACCGGCTGTTGACGCTTGAAGATGTTGTTTCTGTCGTCAGGTACATTGTCGGTCTTCGCAACGGAATCGGAGCCATTGATGATATCGACCACTTGGGCAACCGTCGAGTTCGCGCCGTGGGTGAGTCTTTGGAGAACCAGTTCCGCGTCGGGTTGGTGCGCATGGAGCGCGCCATTATCGAGCGCATGTCCATTCAGGATCTGGAAGTTGCGATGCCGCATGACCTGATCAATTCCAAGCCCGTCACTGCGGCCATTAAAGAATTTTACGGCAGTAGCCAGCTTTCCCAGTTTATGGATCAGACCAATCCGCTGTCGGAGGTGACCCATAAGCGGCGGTTGAGTGCGCTGGGGCCAGGCGGGTTAACGCGTGAACGGGCCGGGTTTGAGGTGAGAGACGTGCACCCCACCCATTATGGCCGGATTTGTCCCATCGAAACGCCAGAGGGGCCTAACATTGGCCTCATTGCATCGCTCAGTACGTACGCCCGGGTCAACGATTACGGGTTTGTGGAAACGCCTTACCGTCAGGTGGCCAACGGCAAGGTCACCGATACCGTTGATTTCCATAACGCAATGGTCGAGGATAATTACATCATCGCCCAGGCAAATGCGGAGCTTGATGATAAAAGCCGGTTTGTGAAGGAGATCGTGGATGCCCGGCAGGGTGGTGATTTCTTTCTTTCGCCTCGAGACAAAATCAGCCTGATGGATGTTTCGCCCAAGCAGTTGATCAGTGTGGCGGCCTCGTTGATTCCGTTTCTGGAAAACGATGACGCCAACCGGGCGTTGATGGGTTCCAATATGCAACGCCAGGCAGTTCCCTTGTTAAGGGCCGAAGCGCCATTAGTCGGTACCGGCATGGAAGGTATCGTCGCGCGTGATTCTGGAGCGGTGATCGTTGCGGAAGGCGATGGTGAAGTCATCAGTGCCGACGCGTCGCGTATTGTGGTCCGCTCTTCTGGAAAGGGGCGTGGCAATAATCGGGTGATGGATTCCAAAGTGGATATCTATGCCCTGGCCAAGTACCAACGTTCCAACCAAAATACCTGCATTAACCAGCGACCGTTGGTAACGACGGGCGACAAGATCAAAAAAGGTCAGGTGATCGCAGACGGTCCTTCGACCGAAAACGGGGAGTTGGCTCTCGGGCGAAATATCCTGGTCGCGTTCATGCCCTGGGATGGTTACAACTTTGAAGACGCCATCGTTATCAGCGAAAAAGTCGTTAAGGAAGATATTTTCACGTCCATCCATATCGAGGAATTTGAAGTGGAGGCGCGTGATACGAAACAAGGCAAAGAGGAAATCACCCGGGATATTTCCAATCTCGGGGAAGAGGCCCTCAGGAATTTGGATGACAGCGGGATCATTCGCATTGGTGCCCGTGTCAAGCCCAACGATATTCTGGTGGGCAAGATTACTCCGAAAGGGGAAACCCAGCTGAGTCCTGAAGAAAAACTCTTGAAAGCCATCTTTGGTGAAAAAGCGGGAGACGTTCGGGATACGTCCCTCAGGGTACCGCCTGGCATTCATGGCATCGTCATCGATGTCAAAGTATTTTCCAGGAAGGGAATCGATAAGGATTCCAGGACCATTGCCATTGAGGAGGAGGAAATCGCCAAAATCGAAAAAGATTTTGGCGATGAAATCCAAATCGTAAAAAATGAAACTGAGAAACTCCTGAGGGATATGCTGAAGGGCAAAGCCGCCAGTAAGTCCGTGGCCATCGGCCGGAAAGAGCTGGCAAAGGGAACGGTACTGAATCTGGAGGTCATTGGGAAAATGACGTCCAAAGATATGGTGAAAATCCCAGTTAAGGATGTGGACCCGGCGACGATGCAGGAAATTGAGGACAGCAGTAAGAATCAAGTTCATATCCTCAAAACCATGATGAACGACAAGATCGAAAAGCTGAAGAAGGGCGACGATCTTGCTCCCGGCGTTATTAAGCTGGTTAAGGTGTTCGTTGCTATGAAGCGCAAGCTTCAGGTGGGCGATAAAATGGCCGGACGTCATGGCAACAAGGGTGTGGTATCCAATATTGTGCCCGAGGAAGATATGCCTTATCTCGAAGATGGCACTCCCTGCGAGCTCATTCTCAATCCTTTGGGTGTTCCTTCCCGAATGAACGTTGGTCAGATTCTTGAAACCAACATGGGTATGGCTGCCAAGGCGACGAATCAAAAAATAGCAACACCCGTGTTCGATGGCGCCAATGAAGAAGATATTCGGCGATTGCTGGCCGAGGGTGGGTGTTCCGCCACTGGAGAGCTGACCCTTTTTGATGGTCGGACCGGTCAGCCGTTCCGCCAGAAGGTAATGGTGGGGTATATCTATATGCTGAAACTGCATCACCTGGTCGATGACAAAATTCATGCGCGTTCGACCGGACCCTATTCCCTGGTCACGCAGCAACCGTTGGGTGGTAAAGCCCAGTTTGGGGGCCAGCGGTTGGGAGAAATGGAAGTGTGGGCCCTCGAAGCCTATGGCGCCGCCTACACCCTGCAAGAAATGTTAACGGTCAAGTCCGACGATGTCGAAGGCCGGAAACGCATGTACGAAGCGATCGTCAAGGGCGATACCAATTTGGTGCCCAGCCTGCCGGAATCGTTTAATGTTCTGGTCAAGGAACTGCAGAGCCTGGCGATCGATGTGGAATTGATAGAAACCGCCAAGTAGGCGATCACGCCTTAGCAGGCGGCTCAAGTATATTGGGTCTTATTTCTATAAACTTTATTTTAGGAGACCACGCTTGTGGATAACCTGAATTTTTTTGAGAAACCCAAAAATCCGATTATATTTGATGCGATGCGCATCCGACTGGCCTCTCCAGAAAAGATCCGGTCCTGGTCCTATGGTGAAGTGAAGAAACCTGAGACCATCAATTATCGGACGTTCAAGCCAGAACGGGACGGGTTGTTCTGTGCCAAGATTTTCGGTCCGGTGAAAGATTGGGAATGTAATTGCGGAAAATATAAACGCATGAAGTACAAGGGAGTTGTTTGTGAAAAATGCGGTGTCGAAGTCATTCTGTCCAAAGTGCGCCGGGAGCGGTTGGGCCATATTGAGCTTGCCAGTCCTGTAGCCCATATCTGGTTTTTCAAGGGACTGCCCAGCCGGATCGGTCATATCTTGGATCTCACTCTTAAAGAGCTGGAACGCATCATCTATTTTGAAAATTATGTGGTGATCGACCCCGGTGAATCCGATTTTAAAGAAGGGCAACTGCTGACCGAGGCGGAGTACCGGGAAGCGGAAATCGAATTTCCGTTCGGATTGAAAACCATGGTCGGTTCCGAAGCGGTGATGGAGATGCTGAAGAACCTGGACCTTGATGCGTTAGCAGTCAAATTGCAGGAGGATCTGCTCAAAACCGCCTCTGTTCTGAATAAACGTAAATTTTCGAAGCGGTTGAAAATTGTCGAAGCGTTCCGTAAATCCGGAAACAAACCGGAATGGATGATCCTGCAGGTCGTTCCGGTCATTCCACCGGAACTGCGTCCTCTGGTGCCCCTGGATGGCGGCCGGTTTGCTACCTCCGATCTAAACGATTTGTACCGCCGCGTTATTAACCGAAACAACCGGTTGAAACGCTTGCAAGAACTGAAAGCACCGCAGATCATCATCCGTAATGAAAAGCGTATGTTGCAGGAAGCCGTTTCGGCTTTGTTTGACAACGGCCGCCGCGGCCGTACCCTGCGTGGAACCAATAAGCGTCCCTTGAAATCTTTGAGCGACATGCTTAAGGGAAAGCAGGGCCGTTTCCGGCAGAACCTGTTGGGGAAACGTGTGGATTACTCCGGACGTTCCGTTATCGTGGTGGGTCCGGATCTGAAACTGCATCAGTGTGGATTGCCCAAGAAAATGGCGTTGGAATTGTTCAAGCCGTTCATCTTTAACCGGCTGGAGCAAAAAGGGTATGCCGCTACCATCAAAACTGCGAAAAAGATGGTGGAGCAGGAGCGTTCCGAAGTCTGGGAAGTGCTGGAGGAAGTGGTTCAGAAGCATCCCATTCTCTTGAACCGCGCTCCCACCTTGCATCGTCTGGGTATCCAGGCATTCGAGCCCATTCTGATCGAAGGCAAGGCCATCCGGGTTCATCCGCTGGTGTGCACCGCCTTCAACGCGGATTTCGATGGTGACCAGATGGCAGTGCATGTCCCGTTGTCCATGGAAGCGCGGGTGGAAGCCAAGCTCCTCATGATGGCGCCCAACAACGTGTTGTCACCCTCCAACGGACGACCCATCGCCGTGCCCAGTCAGGATATCGTTCTGGGTAGTTACTATATGACCAAAATCCGAGGCGGCGCGCGCGGGGAAGGAAAAGTATTTTCCGGGCTCAGAGAAGTTCGTATGGCGTATGACCATGATGAATTGGATTTACAGGCCCGGATCATGATCCAACTGAACGGTCAACTGGAAGTGACCACCACGGGCCGGATTCTTCTCTATGAAGTGACACCGAAAGAATTACCTTTTTCTCTGGTCAATCAGGAGATGAACAAAAAATCCCTTTCCGAATTGATCGGTGTCTCCTTCAAAGAAGTTGGACGGGAAAAAACGGTTGCGCTTCTGGATGCAGTTAAGGAAATGGGGTTCAAGTATGCCACCGAAGCGGGTCTTTCCATCTCCATCGACCATATGCGGATTCCGAAACAAAAGGATTCGCTCGTCCGGAAAGCCGAGGACGAAGTACTGAAAGTGTACAAGCAGTACCGCGACGGTTTGATCACCAACGGCGAACGCTATAACAAGGTGATTGATATTTGGGCGCACGTCACTGAGAAGGTTTCCGAGGAAATGTTCCGGGAACTGGAAACCGAAGACGAGAGGATCGTTAAGGGTGAAGACAAGAAAGATTTCAATTCCCTATTCATCATGGCCGATTCCGGCGCCCGCGGTAGCTCTCAGCAGTTGCGGCAGTTGGCCGGAATGCGCGGTTTGATGGCCAAGCCCTCCGGTGAAATCATCGAAACTCCCATTACCGCGAATTTTCGTGAAGGGTTATCGGTAATTCAGTATTTCATCTCCACGCATGGTGCGCGAAAAGGGTTGGCAGATACCGCGCTTAAAACCGCGAACTCCGGTTACCTGACGCGGCGGTTGGTGGATGTGGCGCAGGATATCATTATCCTGGAAGACGATTGTGGCACTTTGCGCGGGATTGATATTTTTTCCCTTGTGGAAGCGGGAGAAATTATCCAGCCCTTATCTGAACGTATTTTGGGGCGGACCGCTTTGGAAGACATTATCGATCCGTTTACCGGCAAAGTGTTGATCAAGGCCAACTCAATGATAGATGAAGAGGCGATCGAGATCATCGAAAACGCAGGTATCGAAAAGGTGCGGATTCGGTCCAACCTGACATGTGAATCGCATCAGGGTTTGTGCGCCAAGTGTTACGGTCGGAATCTGGCCACCAACGATTGGGCTGAAATCGGCGAGCCGGTTGGAGTTATCGCCGCGCAATCCATCGGTGAGCCCGGAACCCAGCTGACCATGCGGACGTTCCATATCGGCGGTACCGCCAGCCGGGTGGTTGAGCAGACCACGCTGAGCACTAAAAAAGGC
>QIDN01000119.1 GCA_003229345.1 Nitrospirota bacterium
GGTGCTTCGCACCGTCCGTAATGTTCAAACCACATGTTTCAAGCGCAGACCTGATCTGTCGCCCTGGACGTGGTGGTTTTCTCATCGCCATATCATTTACTCCTTTCATACTTCATCAGTGATAATCACCGTAATCGACATCGAACGCATCGCCATCCTCGAACCGAAACCAAATTCGGAAGTTGCCGGATACCCATACGGCCCAGAAGCCTTTATGTTTACCCTTCAACGGATGCAGGTTCCAACCTGGCCAGTCCATATCTGAAGACTGCTGTGCATTATCCAGACGGAACAAAATGTCTTCGACACGATCTATATGATCCGCCTTGATTTTGCTCGGATCACCCTTCTCATACAGCTTCTTCAATGCGCGGTTTTTAAACGTTCTTATCATTTTCTCATCGTATCGCGTATCGTTACGCTTGTCAAGTTCTTTTGAATATGAATCCTTCGACAAGCCCTTCATATAAAAAGCAAGAGGAGGAATCCCCCTGACCCCCTTTACAAGGGGGGATAACCACAGGCTCAGCATGTGGCATAATCCCCTTTAAATGGGTGCTGGAACGGCATATAATTTCGGTGATACCCATCAGACGGTGAATCAAGGTTCAGTGATGAAGCGACAGAAAAACCGCAAAAGTGAGTTTGTATTTTCGACCGGCGACGAGGCGTTGTCGACTCTGGGGGAGGAGCTTCGCCAGAAGTATCCGGAGATGATGGAGAAGTTCGCGCGCCTGCAGGGGTCGGACCCGGTGGTCCGGCGGCTGGTGGACACGGTGCATGACCTCATGCCCTTCGAGTGGCAGGACAGCAAAAAGTTTTATGAGGGCGCGGTGTTTTGCGTGAAGGGTCATTACTTGGGAGCGTTGGGCATATTTTCCGATATTCTGGAAGTGGAACCGGAAGCCTATCCGGTGTATCACCTGCTCGGTTACGTGTGCGGGAGTATGGGCAAATACAAGATGGAGGTGGATTACTACCGCAAGGCCATCAAGATCAAGCCGGACTACTCGCAGGTCTATTACGATTTGGCGCTCGCTTACTGGATGATGGGCAGGGAGAGCAAAGCCTACGCCGCGATGAAGCAGGGGGTGGCGATCAATCAGGATTTCGCAGTGGCCGATCACTGGCTGACCTTCGCCTCGGATCACCTGGGGCGCTATCAGGATCCGGACGGCTTGGGAGAAAAGGAAGAGGGCGAAAAGGTGCGATGCCTGACTCAAGCCTATTACCTTTTAGGCATGGCGTATTTGGATTATGGGTTGAATGCCAATGCGCGTTCGGCGTTCAAGAACGCAGTGAAGTTGGACGAGGATTTTGCCGACGCGTATTATCAACTGGGAGAGCTGCATCTCAAAAAATTGCGCAATCCGAAACGAGCCCGGAGTTATCTGGAGGCCGCCGAATCACTGTACACGCAGACGAACAACCTGGCGCGGGCGGGACTGGCCCATCAACTGCACACGCCGGCGGAAGAAATCCCTGACAAGGAGCAGGCCGCTGAAGACTGGTTGAAAGAGGGCTTGCGCCTGCAACAGTTAGGGGTGTATCAGAGTGCGGTCGATGCCTACAAGAAAGCCATCACGTTTCATCCGGATTTTGTCGACGCGTATTACAATATGGGCATTGCGTACGGCAGTCTGGAGGATGTCGGGCAACCTAAAATAGACCAGGCCATTGGTGCGTTGAAACATGCGGTGCGATTGAAGCCCGATTTTGTTCACGCTCATATCGCTTTGGGGGCTTCGTATATCCGGCGCGGGGATTTCCAGGATGCGGTGGATTTGCTGGAGGAGTCGGCGCATCTGGCTCCGAACGATTACAATATTTTTTATTATCTGGGAACGGCGATGCGCATGATGGGGAAGGTCCGGGAATCGCTTTCCATTCTCGAAAAGGCCGTTTCACTGGCGCCGGATTCGGTGCATGCCCGGTTTTCGCTGGGCTTGGCGTATCATGATTCGAAGCGGCTGGAACTGGCGCGGGATGAATTTCTGGAGACCGTTCGCCTTCGCCCGGATTTTGCGGATGCGCATTTCCTGTTGGGCAGTTTGTATCACTCGGCGCTGGAGGATTCAGAGCGATCCCTGTTTCATTTGAGGAAAGCGGAGAAGTTGTTTTCGAAACTCAAGGATTATCCGAAGGTATCGCGTGTCCATGAATTGATGGCGACGCAACCGGTTTGATGAATCATATATTTTCTACAAATAAATTTTTTGTGGGATTGATTTCGACCGCTGTGTTCCTGATGTTTTTATGCTTGGGGATTACTTATGCGACAGAGACCCTAACGGAACTCGAAGTCCAGATCGATTCGATGTCGGCCTCCGAAATGGCGGAGCGGGCATTGGTTGATACATTGTATTATGATTTTGATCCGTGGTTTCCCCGGTTCAAGCGCCGCATCAATCAATTGGAGTCTTCTTCCCCAACCCTCGCCAATCAGCTGGAGCTGATGCGGTTTTATTTTTATATGGCGGGCCTGAACGGCGAGTTGACCCACGTCCTGTCCTTTACCAGCAAGTTCAAAATCCAAACAATCAAAGATGATTTTCTGTATTACAGCAGTAAGACCAAGGTTTTGGCGGAAACCATTCTGAAAAACCCGAAGCTTTCCAAAGAGGATTATGCCGACGCTTATTTTTTTCTGGGGGCGTCGGAGGGCTACATGGCTCTATTGGAATATGGCGAAGGGAATCTGTTTTCAGCCTTGATCAACGGCCTGAGCGCTGACAACCATCTTGAGGATGCTTTGGAACTGGATCCCGGCCATGCCGACGCGCATGTGGGGCTGGGGGTCTACCGATACGGCAATACCCGGCTGGGCGGGTTTGGCAATTTTATCATGCAGGGCGGGAGCGACTTGCGTCTGGTGGGCCTGCGTCATATCGAAACCGCGCTTGAGAAAGAAATTCTGTCGAAACCGTTGGCGCTTAAAACCCTGATCTGGTTTTATATTTCCGAGCAGATCAATCCGGATAATGCAGACCTTCCGGATAGCGACCCGCTTTCATCTTATGTTGTCCGGTCGCGCGCGCTGTATCTGCTGGACCAATATGAGCGCCTTTATTTCGTTGACGTGCCGGAAGGCTTTGTGGGCAATAAGGGCTTGGCCATGATGAAAGGCATTCAGTTTGTGATTGACGGCGATCATGCCAAGGCACTTAAGCAGTTTGAGAAGAATCTGGAAATATGCGACTATCTGATACGCGTTAAAAAATTCAAACTCAACCCGCAATATGTGGATACCATAAAGGCTGCGGTTGAGTTTTGCAGGTTGATGATTGCCGCCAGGGTGGAGGGCGGGACTCATTCCAAAGCCTGCATTTTAGTCAAGGACCAGATCGACTTCATCGAAAATGGCGGCAGTATGATCAATTATGAATCCTCCAAAATACGGGAAGAAATCCAGGATGTATTTTACCGTCACCTTAAAGGCCTTTTCTCCCGCCTGGATTGTTAATATTTCGGCGGTTACATACCGTCACGTTGACCTTTTTCGATTTCTTTGAATTGTAAGGAACGCTCCTCCGGCACGACTAAACCCCAAGCGTGAATTAAGTGTTTGGAGGCCTGTGGGAATTCGTTTTAAATCTGTGGATATCAAGAAGGTCGGTTTGATCCTGTTATGGATCGGGCTCACCGCTTGGGATTTTGCGAACCACAGTATTCCGCTGAATGAAATCATAAGCGGTGGGCCGTCCAAGGACGGCATTCCCGCCATCGACCGTCCCCGGTTTGTGCCCGCTGCCAAAGCCAGCCGGACTTTTCTGGAAGACGAAGACCGGATCATCGGGTTGGTGGTGAACGGCAAGAAGAAAGCTTATCCCATCAAAATTCTCAACTGGCATGAAATCGTAAACGACAGCATCGGAGGACGCCATGTGGTGATAACATTTTGTCCGTTGTGCGGTACCGGTATGGTATTCGACTCAAACGCAGCGGGCAGGCAACTCAACTTCGGCGTTTCCGGCCTATTATATCAGAGCGATGTGCTGTTGTACGACCGCCAGACTGAGAGCCTGTGGTCGCAAATCAAACAGGAGGCGGTTACCGGCAAGCTAATTGGAACCCGTCTGCAGTTGCTGCCTTCGACCCAAACCACGTGGGGCGCGTGGAAAAAGAAACATCCGAATACCTTCGTGCTATCCACCCAAACCGGGTATTCTCGGGATTACGAACGCGATCCCTATGAGGACTACTACACCAGCCGGGATGTCATGTTTCCGGTCGGTAAATTGAATCCTCGCTACCACCCTAAGGAACAAGTTCTCGGCGTGGAGTTGGATGGCTTGACCAAGGCGTATCCGTTCAGTGAGCTGGCGCGGGTAAAATCGCCCTTCAAAGACAAGCTGGGAAAGAAAACCGTGTATGTGGCATACGATTCCAAATCACGGACCGCGACGATCAAGGATGCGTCAGGAAAAGAGCTGCCGTCCGTAGTCGCATTCTGGTTCGCGTGGCATGTGTTCCATAAGGATACGCAGGTCTACTCCGCACTAAAAAATTAAGAAGGAATGGTATAATCTTGATTGAGAACGCATTAGCCTTGGTGATAGGGGATTTATTTCCGTCTTAGAAAGCCAAGGTTTTAAAGTTACCAGCGGAGGTACTCCGCATAAGAGGTGCAATGAAAAAGAAGATCATATTATTGTCGGTAATCATTATTGCAGTGGCGTTGTTTTTCGTGTTCGATCTGGGGCAGTACCTGTCGCTAGAGAGTCTGAAATCGAACCGGGACCAACTGCGAGCGTTTTATGAAGCCAACGCTGTGGTGATGATCGCGGCCTTCATCGGGGTGTACATCGTGACGGTAGCGTTGTCCCTGCCGGGGGCGACGATTCTAACGTTATGCGCTGGGGCGATTTTCGGATCGGTCGCGGGTACGCTGGTGGTGAACGTCGGTGCAACTATCGGGGCGACATTGGCGTTTCTGGTGGCGCGATTTTTATTGCGCGACTGGGTGGAGAAAAAATTCGGCAAAAAGCTGAAACCGTTCAACGACGGCTTCTCAAAAAATGCCATCAACTACATGCTGTTTCTCAGGCTGGTGCCGTTGTTCCCATTTTTCCTGATCAACCTGGCTTCCGGGTTGACGCAGATACGCTTGCCGGTTTATTTTTTCGGGACGATGTTCGGTACCCTGCCGGGCACCTTCGTATTCGCCAACGCCGGGAGCAACCTGGCGTCTATCAATCAGCTCAGCGACATCGCTTCGGTGGAAGTGCTGGGCTCGTTTGCTTTGCTGGGCCTGTTCGCCCTTATTCCTACCTTATACAAATTCATCAAGTCCAAAAAGAATCCCCCTCTTGAAGCCGAGAGCGCTGAGCAAGAAAGTTGATCCTTGTGCACTCCAGATTTTTCCCAATTACATTGAAGCTTGTTTCTGAAATTATTTTGCCTGGGGTTGGCGAGTGGGATCGAGGTTGGATTTAAAGGTGGCGAAGATATCCTGAATCGGGGGAATCAGTTTTGTCTGTAACTCGTCGGGCACCCAGTTGATTTTTTCAACCGGCCAGTCCTGAACCTGCGCCACATCCAATCCATACTTGGAGTAATAATCCGCCAGCGTTTGCTCGTAGCCGTGCACCAGTGCATTCTCCAGAATCTTATGGTACAGGTCGCGTATCTGTAGGGGATCGAACAAGCCTTCCAGGAAAGTTTGCGTCAGATCCGTGATGATGGGCGCGGCGTGATCCAGAAACTCCTGAGAGTGCGCTTTCTCCAACGTGCGGTATGTGATGATCACATCCTGCAACAGGTATTTGATGGTTTTGGGGTCGGTCAGCACCGGGCCGCGCTCAATGTCCAGGCTGTCCTTGAGTTCCTTGACCAGCCGCACCGAATCATAAATGATGGACTGCTCCCACGTCGCTGTGTTCCAGACGATGATCGGCCTCAGCCAATTGATTTTGCGGTTGGCGTCTTCCAGGTGCATGGTGATGGTGGGCCGGGTTTTGTTGCTGTGCGGCAGGCGGCCGCCCCACATTTTAAGATCCAGATCCAGTCCGCTGGGTTTTAACGCCTCCTTGAAGGTCTTGAAGTAAATCATCACCAGCTTTTCCATGTTCTCGTGCTTATCGAGAGGGGTGCCTTGTGGCAGGTTGACAATGCAGTATAACCGCCAGATGCGCCGGAGGGATTTACCCTGGGGGTCGGCAATCAAATAGGTGCCGCCCCAGATGCCGGAGGTGATGGGAACGTCGATATTGTGCATCTCGCGCATTCTGCCTGAGACGCATTCGGCGATCTTACCGTACAACTCGTTCACATAGTAGAGGTTGATGCAGTCGTCTTCAGTAAATACGGGTCCAGAGGCTTTGGGTGCTTCCATGGGGAAATCGGCTCGTAATCCAACGGTTCGTATTCGTGTGGCAGTTACAGGGGCTTTTTCTTATCATATTAAGACCGATAAGTCTTGGATTTATTTCATTTTAGAGGATGGCCGGGATGGATTTTCAGGATAATTTCCCCACAGAGGGGGGTAGGGGGGCAATTTTGAGTGGGTTTTAGAATCCTTCTTCCGTGGACGCGTTGGTTTCGCTGATGACGATGACATGACTTTTGTTCACTGCCATAAAGGGAACTTCGTAAAGAAGCTTGCCGGATTCCTCATCATAGACGGCCGCGTTGGAGACCGGAACAAATTTATCAACATCACTGTTCATTAAATCCAAGAGGCGCATGTTGGGCAGACAATGGACGTCGCCCTCGATTTTTTCTCCGGCGGTCCGGATAATGGTGTTGATCTTAACCTTTTTGACCATGCTTTTATAAGCCATG
>QIDN01000471.1 GCA_003229345.1 Nitrospirota bacterium
GTTTGTTGACGTGGACATCTCTTGGATGACCGTAGGCAGAAACTGAAAATAATATCAAAATGATAATGCTAATCATGCATGTTTTCTTCATGGAGTCTCCAGGAAAAATTACCGAACTTCCATTCAGTATAAAATATTGGTTGGAGTTTTGGGTGAGTAAAATTCAAAGAGATAAACCATACAGGAATCTAGCAATGGGGGTTTGTTTCGTGATATCTTTCACGGATTATGAGTGATCTTCATGACAAAATTCTGGGAAGCTGGATGGGTATGGCTATCGGCGATGCGCTGGGGCAATCGGTGAAGGGCCTTAAGCCGGAGACGGTGAAGCAGTATTTCAAGCAGGTCGACCGCTATCATGACGTCCGGCCTTACATTGGAAAAGGCATCAAGCAGTACCGCATGGCCGGACTGTACGGTGTGCAGACGCAACGCGCGTTGGCGGTGTGCGACTCTCTCCTGAAAACCAAAAAACCGAACGGCGAGGACTTGTCCGATTTACTGGTGCGGTTGAGCGCCCACGGACCGGAAAACTATTTCGGCATGTTCCGGCGGCCGGAAGGATGTTTTTATAAAAGTGTGAAGGACCTTCCTAATCGTTCCGAGCCGTTGCAGGCGGATCAGGCGTCGGCCTATGCCTGTTATTTTTCGATGGCGATACCGCTGGCCCTATATCAGCAGAGACCGTCCAAGACGTTGATGCAGTATTGTATCGATGCGGCGTTGTTGTTGAGCCGCCACCCGTGGGAAGTTGTCGGGTCTGCGGTGACCGGATTTATCACGGCGCGTCTTTTGAATGAAGAAGGGTTGCCCGAAGGCGCCGCCTTGTTGAAAGAGGCGGCGGAATTCTGTGAAACGGCGGAGGCGTGGTATCGCGAAAATTACCCTGACCGTTTTACATTGGCGGAAAAAAATCCGGAAGCGATGAGCCGCACGTTGAGCGATCTGGCGGATCAATATTCGAAAGGCGAGCGAGAAGGATTACCCGCCTGGATTTGTAACAACGCGTCTTCTTATATCAAAACAGAAATTGTGCACGCAACGCAGGGGCATGCGTTGACGATTCTGCCGCTGGCGTTGGTGCGGTTGTTGACACCGGGTCAAGATTTTGCGAGCGCGTTGACCGGGACACTCAATCAGGGGAGGGAGGCGGACAAGCTGGGTTCATTGATCGGTTGTTGGGCCGGGGCGGTTCACGGAATATCCGGTATCCCGCAGGCTTGGCAATCGAAGCTGGTCAATGGCAAGGAGATCAAGCTTCGCGGCGAGGCCCTGGCCAAGCGTAAAAAGGGGGTGGTGGGCAAGGATCTGCTGGATATGGAGCTGGGCCTGACCCAGAAGGAGGCTGAGGAGCGCCGTAAATATATGCCGAAAGAACCCACAAAATCGGCGAAAAAAAGCTCTGTTTTTGAAGATTTATGGCTGGAGGAGGAGGCTGAGGATACCTTGCCTCAGTTGAAGGAAGATCCCCGGCGCTGGCGGGAGTTTGAGCGCGATAAAACCCGTAAAAAGCGGGATCGGCGGCGCCTCCTGCCCCCAGGCTAGCGCCTGGAGGCAATGTTGCAGGGGCTCATTTCCGCGATTGAAGCGTTATTTTCGCCTCTCATGGTTTTAAAGCTATCTGCGGCGATACGCCGCCGCCCCGTTCACAATCGGACCTCCCACAATCGGACCTCCCACAATCGGACCTCCCACAATCGGGCCTCGCGGAGCGGCCCGAAGTCCTTGAATTTTTAGGTTAAAAGGGCAAAAAGTCCTACCAATCTGTATCAAATCCCTTATACTTGGTTTAATACATTGAATCCTAAAAAGTTATACGACTCCGGCTCAAAGTGAAGAGCTTTCGGGAGTTGGGTTACCTGTTTCTATTCAATCCATATGAAGGAGAACATTGTGAGAACCGGAAAAACGATATTTTGGGTCTTGTTAATGAGTTTGGTGGCCAGTGTGGCTGGTGCCCAGGAGAAGTCCACGGTTCCAGGGGAGCCCCTTGCTCCGGGTCAAATTGTGATTTTTGGAAACGTGTCTCCCGGAATGTCTTTGAACAGTGCCATTGTGCTGCTGGGAGTTCCCGACAAGATCAAAGTGGTTCGTGGAACTTCGGCGGACCGTGACAGTATCGAGATTACCTATGCCAGGCACGGTTTGGTGATGCGGGCCATGTCTGGGGGGTCTCAAATTGAGGGCATTGAAGTGAGGCCTACTTTTAAAGGAACGTTCAAGTCCGAAAGCGCGATCAAGCTGGGAGTTAAGTACGAAATGCTGATCGGTGAATATGGACTGCCCACTTCTTTGACTTCACAGATGATGCGATATCCCAAGCGAGGTCTCTATTTTCAATTGAATAATGATCGCTTACTTTCGGCGAAGACCTATGCCAATGGCACCAAGTTGATGGATGCCAACTTGATGAATCCCTAAGAAAACCCTCAAGTTTTTTCTATGACGCTCATCGGGTCGGCACGGGCGTGCCTTCCCGGAAGCGTTCACCCCGTCTTGATGCCGCTATACCCTGCTGAAAATCAGAGGGTGTGTTGTATGGCGGAATCGAGGCTGTCCCACGCCTGACACTCTGGACATATTCCGGACCATTGATCAAATTCACTATTACATTGCCGGCAGACGAACCTGGAAAGTGAGGTTGTCAATTTTTTCAAGGCGGCGCGGGTGACCTGATCCGCCTTTTCCGCTTCGTGTTTATCTTGGTGCGCCTTGATGAGAAGAAGGTGTGCAGGGATGGAAGGCGATGCAATACTCCACAAGGTTTGCATGGCTTCTTCCATTTTACCCTGATCGAGATACAGCCCGGCCAGGGTGAGGATTAACGTTTCCTTTTTAGAGTTCTGGGAAGCGTGCACGGCTTCCAGATACAGTTTGATCACCTCGCCCGGTTGTTCCGCTTGTTCATAGGCCTCCCGCAGACGCAGCAGGCAAATGTGGGAACCAGTGATTTCAAAGCCGGATTTCCAGGTTTTGATCGCCGCTTTCGAGTTGCCGTTTTGCTGGTACAGGTCCCCCAATTTTACGTAAGGGGGAAGCGACTTTGAGTTTTCCTTGATAGCCCGTTTCAATTCGGAAATTGCCGGTTCAATTTGCTGTTGGTCGATCAGTTCGCATCCCCGAAGGTAGGCAATTTGGCTGGAGTATTCTTTTTCCTGTTCAAGTTCTTGGGCGTTCGAGACATGCGACAAAATGGATTTTTGAATTTGCAGAACCAGATTCCAGGCGTTCTGCTTTCGGTAAGCTTCCCTCAGTTTACGAAGGGTGAATAGAGAATCGGGTTCCAGATGGCGGGCTTGCTTCAAAGCGTCGATGGCCTTGTTCCACTGGCCTGCAGTGGCGAAATCCTCCGCCAGGCATTGCAGCGCCTGAGGGTTGTCCCGATCGGCATTGACCGCTTTTTGATGTGCCTCGAGGGCTTGTACGGTTTTCCCCATTTTCCGGTGAAGGTTGCCCGATTGAATCAGGGAAGCGATGTGCTTCGGGTTTCCATCCAAAATTTTCTTGAATAGGGAGAGCGCCTTGTCACTGTGCCCGCCTTTCAAAGCGTTTTCGGCTTTTTGGTACAGTCTTTCCCATTGTTTTCGTCGCCGGGTTTTGTTTTCCAGGGACCGGGTTTTCAAAAACCGTTTGAAGGCATTTTTGATTTGGCTGTAACCGGTGAAGAGAGAAGTCAGCAGAATTCCGATCAATACGGCAACCAGCAGGAACACGGGTATCGGAAGGGGAACAGAGCTGTTCTGGGTCAGGTGGATTTCAATATCTCCCGGATTCAGGAATGTAAAATATAGGGTCAGGAGAGTGAAAAAGGCGAAAGTAATGATCAGTCGTAAAGACACGTGGCGGTAGCCCCTAATAAATTGGTTTATAACAGTATACCCAATTTTGGCCTTCAGGTGGGATTTGGTCGGCAGGTGGTCTGGAAAAGCGGATTTAAAAGGTTTCGGGTTGATCCGATCCGTTAGGTCGGGTGTTTTGCTGATCCTGCTCGATGGTATTCAGGCAGGCAACGCAATGCTGGGTAAAAGGGACCAATTTCAACCGGGCCTCGGGAATGGGTTTTTCGCATAATTTGCAGGTTCCATATCCGCCATTCTCGATTTGATGGAGAGCCTCCTCCACCTGAATCAATCTTTCGCGGTCCTGCTCCCCGAGGTTGAGCAACATTTGCCGTGAAAAGGAGCGGGACGCCTCGTCTGTGATATCGGGAATGAGCTGGGTGAATTCTTCATCCTGGCTCGTTTTGATGGTTTTTTCGATTCCGCCCAGTAATCGGGAGCGGATGTCCTGCAATTTGGATTTCATTTCCGGAAGACTTTTGTACTTCATGTTTTCGATTTCTCCACATTTTATGAACCACTCATTTCAGCGATAACGGGAACATCCCCCCACAACCGTTCCAAATCGTAATGACTTCTTGTTTCATGATGAAACACATGGGCCATCAAATCGCCCAGATCCAGGATGATCCAGTTGCCGGTGGAATGGCCTTCCACGGCATGCACCTTGAAGGGGCTTTGGTAGGACCGCTCCAGAATATTATCCGCAATGGCTTGCACCTGAACCTTGGACCGGCCACTACAAATCATAAAGTAGTCCGTCAAGTCGGTTCGGGTTCTCACGTCAAGAATGATGATGTCGGAAGCTTTTTTATCGGTAGCGGCATCCACTACCAATTGTTGAAGCTCGCTTAAGGGTGCTTTCATTGAGGTTGCGGCCGGGGATTTGCTTGGTATAAATGATGGGCCATAATATACCGTTCAATTTCGGGTGGCAACATTTTTTTGACTGATAAACCGCACTTTATCCTTTCCCGAATTTCGCTGGAGGATATATCGAGAGGCTTAATGTCACAAAAAATGAGGGTCTTTCCGGTCTCCTGGCACAGGTAGGTCCGGACCTCATTTGCCTGCCGGTGCAACTGATAGGTAAAGGGGAGGTCGTCCATCATGGCTTGCAGGGTTTTAGGGGCGAGGTCGTTCGAGTAGCCGGGACGGGTGGCGACGGTCAGGTGAATTCCATTTAAGATTTCACGAACATTTTTCCAGGTCGCAAAGTCCCGGAAGGCATCTATTCCCAAAATCAAATACCATTCGGTGTCTGGGTGCTGGTTTTGGAGCGTGGTCAGGGTATTGATGGTGTAAGAGACTTCTTTTTGATTGAGTTCGATTTCCGAAATTTCAAAATGTGGATATGGAGCCAGGGCTTTCTTCAGCATGCTCAACCGATGGCTGGCATCGGTCGGGGGTTGGTCCTGCTTATGGGGGGATTGCCAGGCGGGAATAAACCATATCCGGTCCAGGTTGACTTTTTCCTGAATATCCCGAGCCAGACCCAGATGACCCAAAGTGATCGGGTCAAAGGTTCCTCCAAGAATGCCTGATTTTTCTTTGGGAGGGTTTTTCATCATCAACGAATCCTTATGCTCAAAACTTTACCTTGAAATAAAATTGAGCCCAAACAATTTACGGCAATCAACTCTATCATAGTTCCCATTTTTGTCAGTTTATGCCTTGGGACTTCGGGCTACGTATAATATTGGAATTAGGATGTCTTGAAATAAATCTATAACTGATTGATAAATCAAAGATTGTTGCTTACAATGGAAGTTGGGGCGGAAATGGCATTTCCTTTGCATGGTCTAGGCTTATTGAGAGGCCGACTTTGGAAAGAAAATGAGGAGAGAGATAATGAAAGGCGTGACCCAGTTGAAAAGTTTTGAAAAAAAATATTCAGGTTCTGAAGGCGGGTTTACTCTGATTGAATTATTGATTGTGATCGCCATCATCGGTATTTTGGCGGCCATTGCTATTCCACAATTCAACCAGTACAAATCACGCGGATACGATTCTGACGCCAAGGCTAACTTGCATAATGTTTATATTGCGTGTAAAGCGTATTGGGGAGATTCGGGTTCCAATGCGGATTGTAACTCGGCTTATTATAATACGACGACTTACGGCTATATTCAGTCAGCGGATGTCAGTATCAGCGCCTCCGGTGTGGATTGGGCTTTTACCGCTGTGGCTCAAAATACCAACAGCACCAATTCGTATAGTCTCGACCAAAGAGGAACAATTAACAGGCTGTAATGACGACATCCTGATTGTTAAAGATTTGAGCTGTTTTGTTTCCAAGTATAATCCCTTTTCGATTCCCAGAAATTCAGATAGATTTTCGTTGATAGGGGATGAATTTCCCCTCTTACCTTCCTCAATCATTCCCACAAAACTCCATCGATCGCATAAACCCAGGTACGATGTTTAAAGTGTTATCACTGTCTGACAGTTTGCAGAAGGAGTTTGGGTGATTCAGAGGAACCCCTTTTACCGCATGGAGTTTTACGATTTTTGTCTTCTAGAGTGACATAATTTGTCCCTTTTGAAGCTTTCCAAGATAAACGATCGGAAAAAATTAAATCAAATCTCCATAACTATATGAAAAATAAGGCGATAATTTTTTTACGGTGGTTTTCAGGGTATGGCATTGGTATTGCAATATAAATAGCAAAACCGAATATGAGATTGAAATTTGGGGAGAGTCCCAAGAGGCTTTTGGTTTTATCGGTAAATATTATTGATGTTTTTAGGAGGAGTAAATAGGATGACTAAATTCAGAAATCAAAAAGGTTTTACTTTGATCGAACTGCTGATCGTTATTGCCATCATCGGTATTTTGGCAGCTATCGCTATCCCGCAGTTCAATCAATACAAATCACGTGCGTACGATTC
>QIDN01000129.1 GCA_003229345.1 Nitrospirota bacterium
ACAACGACGGCTTGGTCCTATTGGATTTTCAGGATGCGCGTATGGGACCGAGCCAATATGATCTGGCATCATTGCTCCGCGATTCTTATCTGCCCCTTCCCGATGCTCTGGTTTGGGAACTGGTAACCACCTTCTTTCAAAAAAGACAGGAGCGGGAAAGCCACACCATCGACCGGGAGGAGTTTATCCGGATTTTCGATTTGATGTCGATCCAAAGAAACCTGAAGGCCATCGGTACCTTTGCCTATCAGAAAAAAATCAAAAACAACGATCGCTATATGCGGTATATTGCACCCACGCTTGAGTACGTTCGTCAGGCTTTCGCGCGACGCACTGAATTAAAGTCTTTGCACTCTGTTTTATCAGAAACAATTCCTGAGCTGTAGAACCCAAATACGGAAAATCCCTGTCACTTCATGAGCATTTTAAAGCGTTACATTCTTGAACAATTTATCAAAACCTACGCTCTCACGGTGGGCGGCCTGGTGGGAATGTTCATAGTGATTGATGGCTTTGAACGTCTGGACGAATTCATCACCAGGAATGCAGATATGGGTGACTTCCTGATTTACTATTTTTTGAAAATTCCGTTCATCCTGTCCTACATGGCGCCGCAGTCGGTACTTATTGCCACAGTGATCACACTGGCCACCTTGTCCCGGAACAACGAATTCATAGCCATGAAAGCATGTGGCATCGGGGTTACCGGCCTCACACTTCCCATCATTAGCTTCTCGGTGGTTCTGGCACTGGGCTTGGTGGTTTGCAATGAATTCGTAACTCCCATCACCAGCCAGAAAATGAATTATGTGTTAAATATCAAAGTGCGAGGCGCGGTGGATCAATCGAAACAGGTGCGCGACCATTTATGGATTCGATCCGGCAATGGCTCCATTTGGAATATCAACTACTACGACCCGGTGAAATCTCTTATGAAGGGAGTCAGCTTGTACACCTTCGATCCGAACCGGCCCGATATCCGCCTCCGTATCGATGCGGAGAGCGCATTGTGGAACGGGCGGCAATGGGAATTCTCCAACGGATATATCCGTTTCTTTAAGCCCGACGGAGTGGCTTTTACCCAGTACTTCAAAAGAAAAACCCTTCCGGTGCTCGAAAAGCCAGCGGATTTTAAAAAACTTCAAAAACGTCCTGAAGAAATGAGCGTCCGTTATATGTACGAGACGATTCAGAAACAGGAAAAAGAGGGTCTCGATTCAACACGTAACTGGGTCGATCTCCACCAGAAACTGTCCTATCCGTTCATCAGCGTAGTTTTAGCTCTGATCGGCATACCTCTATCCATCCGCTCCAGCCGTAAAGGAGGTCTACTATTCTGTGTCTGGGTGAGCCTGGTAACCGGATTCATTTTTTCCTTCTTTTATGCGTTGGGAATATCCCTTGGGCATAAGGGAGTGTTCTCCCCTGCCTTGGCAGCGTGGGGGCCCTGCCTGTTGTTTATCTGCATTGGATTTTACCTGTTGTTGACCATGGACAGCGAAAAGCTGTTACCCACCTAGCCTCATGAAAAAATTTGCATCCATTGACATCGGCTCCAACACCGTCCGACTTCTTATTATGGAAGCGGACGATGCGGGAAGTTTTAAAGAGGTGAGCTCCGAACGGGTCATTTGCCGCTTGGGCGAAGGCATCAATTCTGAAAAAAGATTACTGCCGCACCGAATGGATTTGACACTGAACGTGTTGCAACGATTCCGCGACCAATGCGGAAAATACGGCGACATTCCGATCCGGGTGGTGGCCACCAGCGCTGTGCGGGAAGCCTCGAACCGTAAGGAGTTTGTGGATCTGGCACAAGATCGGGCCGGACTGGACGTGGAGGTGATTTCATGGGAAGAGGAAGCCCGGTTAACCATTGAGGGTGTGTTCTGGAGGCTTCCCTCATCCGGCAAAACACTCATCTTTGATATCGGAGGCGGGAGCACCGAGTTTATTATTTCTCAGGATAAACAGGTGTTGGCGTCCGCCGGCACCTCCCTCGGAGTCGTGCGCCTCACCGAACAGTTCATCTCCCAGCACCCGGTCGACGCCAGGGAATATCAAAATCTAAAAAACCATATCCGGGAGCAACTGGACCGGGTTCATTTCCGGTTGGGCGAACCGAGTCCGGAAAAACTGATCGGCACCGCCGGCACCGTGACCACTCTGGCGGCGATGGACCACAATATATTCCCCTACGATCCCGGGAAAATCCACGGCCTCGTCCTCCCGCTGGATAATATTCAACGCCTGTTTGAGGATCTGAAATCGAAGTCCCTCGAACAGCGGCTGGAAATTCCGTCACTGGAACGGGGCCGCGAGGATTTGATCATTGCCGGAACCACCCTGGTCTTGGAAATAATGGAGGTCTTCCATTGCTCTCACTTGACGGTCAGCGAATACAGCCTGCGCGAGGGAATTTTGCTCCAGGCCTTCCGAGACCGGTAAATCCTCTTCTTGATCCCCCCTATTTCAGGAGCACTAAGTCCCCATATTTTAAGGATTAGCAGACATTCTGTACATTTCAATTGAAATACATAGAAACTCTAAGTAAACTATAAAGGCTGAGTCCATTTTTTTCCTGCAATGATGTGTGGGAAAACAAAATGCAGCTTTCTGTAGAGCAGGAGTTGAAGCTCAACCCGATGCTATCAAAAATTCATCCGTAGAAGGACTCGGACAGATCATTTCCAATAAGCGAAAACTGGAGCCCGAGGCTCCAGGAGGGGTACCTGGACCTTCCTCCGCTGAGGGGGTCGGTCTGAATTTAATAAAGAGCGGCTGGAATATTGAAGGTCTCATGAATACTCTTCGGTGGATTGGCCTGCATTGCATTCTTTTGGGGTTGTTGTCTTGTGCAACCACTCCAGAAGGTTCCGCAGTGCAACACTCGAAGAAATCCGGGGATTTATTGGAGCCACCCGCACAAAACTATGTAGGACTTAAAATACCACCCATGCCCAAAGGGCATGAAACAGAATTGGGATATCTGTTAGGGCCGGAAGATCAGGGCAAGTACGCTATCGAAGTGGTGAGCTTCGGGTCAAAAAAAATAGTCTGGATGGGGCGCCTACTTTATCACGATGAGAAAGGCAGGGCGCACTGGGAAATCATAGCGGCACTTCCACCCCGGCCCTTGCCGGCAGGCTACCATTTTTCAGGGGGTAACTGCCTGAATTATAACAAGCCACAGCCGGAAATTGTGGCCATTTTCAAAATGGATGAGAAGAAAGCGTTGACCCGAGCCCATAAAGCCTGGAAGGCGGACCCGCAAAAAGAAACATTCGAGCCATTGCCTCTCGAAGGCATTCAATGCATCAATGAACGGTTGAATCATTAAAACAATTTTTACCTGACGGATTTATAAACTGTCTTCAGAAAACCACTATCAATGACACCTCAATTTAATGATCCCATTGGGAAAGGAAAAATTATGAAGCATATTTACTTTTTCATGCTCTTGGCCGTATGGATGCTTGCAGCCTGTTCATCCAACAGCGGAACGGTAAAAACGGATGCTCCCGCTACGGAGGCTCCGGTGGAAACTCAAGCCGCCGCACCTGCGACCGAAGCCCAACCGGATGCCACTGCAGAGGCGGAGAGCGACGAAGTATTTCACCATCCCGGTGCCGGCTTCAGCATGACCAAGCCTATGGACTGGAAATATCTGTCTCCGGAAATGGTCAAAACGGCAAGCGCATCCGTAAAATGGAACGATGCCGAATTGGAAAAAGCGATCAAGGAAAATCCCAATGCACCTCTAGTGGTAATCACCCGGTATCGCGAACCTTATCCCACGCTCAATCCGAGCGTTGCCGTTACCATGGTTAATTTGCCTGTCGAGGGTATGCCTCCGAAGGATATTTTGAATATGTCCACGGAAGTGCTGAAACGCGCGTATCCGGACCTGACCTATGTGGATGAAGTCCAGGATGCCAGTGTGGATGGCATTAACGGAGCTTACACTAAGATCAAGTACACCATGGCCGCAGGCGACCAGAAATTTCCGACCCTGACCCGCATGTGGCTGGTACCACGTGGAAAAATTATGTTCACTGTCGGCATGTCCAGCCCGCAGGAAGGCCCGGATGTTTCCGAGGAAGCTTTCAAGAAAATCCTGAGTTCCATCAAGATCGAAAGAAAATAATTCCGGCATTTAAGGACGGCTCTTCGGGGCCGTCCTTAAAAGTCCTGCTCCACCCCCACCTTAAAATCCGCCGAAAGTTGCATTTTTAGTCCCTCCTGTGTTTATATATCAGGTCGTCCCTCCCCTGGGAGTTTGGATTTGACATCATTTTTATTTTCAGATATGTTGGACTTTAAACCTTAAAAATTAAAAGTTTATCCGCCATGGCACCCAAGCAAACGACCGCGAAAAAAATTATCAGCATCGATAAAGCTAAAAAGGCCCAAAAACCCATGAAGGGCCGGGACATCATCGTCAAAGCTCTTGAAAATGAAGGGTGCGAGGTGCTTTTCGGCTATCCCGGCGGGACCTCGATGGAAATCCACCAGGCGCTCACCCTGAGCAAAAAAATCCGGATGGTGCTTCCCCGACACGAACAGGGCGGAGCGTTTGCGGCAGCGGGCTATGCCCGCGTCACCGGTAAACCCGGGGTCTGTATGGCCACCTCTGGACCTGGAGCCATCAATCTCCTCACCGGTATCATGGACGCCAAGCTGGATTCCATCCCGATGGTCGCCATTACCGGACAGGTTCCGACCACGGTGATGGGAAGCGATGCGTTTCAGGAAGCGGATGTCGTCGGTGCCACGTTTCCCCTGGTCAAGCACAGCTATCTGGTCCAGGACATAAAAGATATTCCACAGATCATCCACGAGGCATTCCATATCGCCAATACGGGACGACCTGGACCGGTCCTGATCGATATCCCCAAAAATATCCAACAACAAGAAGGGATTGTGGATTTCAACGTTTCGTTCGACGTTCCGGGGTACAAGCCCAATCTGAAACCAGCGCCCCAACAGATTAAAAAAGCCGCCCACTTTATCAAAGAAGCCAAACGTCCCATCATTTATGCCGGCGGCGGCATCATTGCTTCCGGTGCGTCCGACGAATTACGCAAACTGGTCAAGAAGACCGGCATCCCCATCACCAATACGGTCATGGGCCTGGGCACGTACCCGATGGACGACCCGCTGTCTTTGCACATGCTGGGAATGCACGGCGCAGTGTACGCCAATATCGCCATCAACCACGCCGACCTGGTTATCGCACTCGGCGTCCGGTTCGATGACCGCGTTACCGGCAAGCTGGCCGAGTTCTGCAAAAATGCCAAGTTCATCCACGTCGATATCGATCCATCCGAGATCAACAAAAACATTTCGGTGGACGTGCCGATTCAGGGCGATCTCAAACAGGCGCTCAAGATGCTGAATGACACTGTCGAGCCGAAAAAAGATATCGGACCATGGGTCAAACAGATTGACGGATGGAAAAAAGAATTCCCACTGGCTTACCAGTTGGACGAAAAAGCTATCGTGCCCCAGAGCGTTATCGTCGAAGCGCAGAAGCTGGCGGATAAGGATTGCATCGTTTCCGTCGGCGTCGGCCAGCATCAGATGTGGACGGCGCAGTTCTGGCGGTTCCATTCGCCGCGCTCGTGGTTGTGTTCGTCCGGGTTGGGATCAATGGGATTCGGCCTGCCTGCCGCCATGGGCGCGCAGGTGGCGTATCCCGACCGGCAAGTCATCAACATCGACGGTGATGGATCGTTCCTGATGAACATCCAGGAATTGCAGACGTTGAAAATCGAAAACATCCCCGTTAAAAATATCGTACTGAATAACGCACACCTTGGCATGGTGGCACAGTGGGAGGACCGGTTCTATAAGTCCCTGCGCGGCCATACCTTCATCGGCGACGCGGATTTCGCGGAGATCGCTGACGCCTTCGGCATTGCGGGTGAAACCATCCGCAAGCCGGAAGAAGTGAAGCCGGCGCTGAAACGCATGCTCAAGCACAAGGGACCGTACGTGCTCGACGTCAAGTACCCGTACAATGACAAGAGCCACGGGCACGTCATGCCGATGATCCCCGGCGGGCATACCTATCTCGATACTATCCTCAACCAGACGCACAACCTGCGCGAGTACTGGAAAGAAAAAGGCATCGAGCCATAGGAAAGAGCGAGTAAAAAAATAGACTCCCTCATCCCGCAAGGGGTGGGGGCTTTTTTTATGTCCCGCGTTTGGCGCTGTATTCGACGTAGGCGCGGACGATGTTTTCATCGATGCGGTCGAAGTGCTGCCAATCGGAATACTTGGCTTTGAGTTTTTCTTTGACGAGGGTGATGGTTTCAGGCAGGTTTTTGCGATCGTCCAGCGCATCGTTGACGAACCGCTTCAGTTCCATCAGGTAATGTTTCATCTGGGTGACGATCGGCTTGCCGCCGACGGGTCCATGACCGGGCACGATCACTTCGGCGTCAAGATCCTCCATTTCCACCAGTGCATGAATCCACGATTCTATAGTGCCGTCGCCCAAAAATGGAATGATGTGATTAAACACCATCCCGCCGGTGATGAGAATCCGCCATTTTGGAATGTAGACGTACAGATCACCGTCGGTGTGTGCCGCACCGGGGTGAATCAGCTTGAGATGATACTTGCCCAGTTTCAGTTCCAACTTCTTTTCAAACGCAAGGTTGGGCGGGGTGACTTTTCGTTTTTCGCGTTCGGCTT
>QIDN01000376.1 GCA_003229345.1 Nitrospirota bacterium
GAGGCATCGTTTCACTGTGGGCGAGAGGCATCCCGCTATCTATATCCGCGGCAGTAGGGTTCATCGCCTTGTCCGGAGTGGCGGTGTTGAATGGCGTGGTGATGATTTCCTTCATCAACAAACTGCGCGAGGAAGGAATGGATTTAAACCCCGCCGTGGTTGAAGGATCGCTCACGCGTCTCCGCCCGGTATTGATGACCGCCCTGGTGGCGTCGTTGGGATTTTTACCGATGGCGCTGGCCACCGGCACTGGCGCTGAAGTGCAACGACCACTGGCCACGGTAGTGATCGGCGGCATCCTGTCGTCCACCGCTCTCACTCTTTTTTTACTCCCCGCACTGTATCAGGGACTTCACAAATCCAGAAAAAATTAGAGAACGTTCAGGAAGAGGTTTTTTCGGCGTACTCGAACATGCGCTCGACGCAACGCAGTGCGTTCTGCCGGACTTCGGGGGAAAGCTCAATAATCTGATCCGGACGTGGATTCTCCAGTGCCTGCAAAACATCTTGCAGGGAATTGGCTTTCATGTATTTGCACATGGTGCAGGAACCGACGAACCGCTTTTCGGGAAACTCCGATTGCAAAATACCGGTCAATCCGCACTCCGTGAGCAGGAAAAACGTATCGCCACTGGATTCGCGAACATGGTTGAGCATACTCGTGGTGCTTCCCACGTAGTCCGCCTTCTCGACCACTGCAGGCTGGCATTCCGGATGCACCAGCACGTCAACGTTCGGATTTCCGGTGCGGATAAAGTCGATGGCATCGGGGCCGTATTCCTCGTGCACATAACAGGTGCCGTCGTACCAGGAAATATTCTTCTTGATTCCCCGGTCCTGCAAATACTGAATCACATTCATGGCCATCAGCTTGTCGGGCAGAAAATAGATATTGTCATTATCGATGGTTTCCACGATATGATACACGTTGGAGGATGTCACGCACACGTCGCACAAAGCCTTCACTTCTGCGGTGGTGTTGATATAGCAGACAAAGGTATGATCGGGAAATTGCTTGCGCAGACGCCGGACATCAATGGCGCTAATACCATCCGCCAGGGAACAGCCGCCGTCGGGATTGGGGTCAATAACCGTTTTATGGGGATTTAAAATTTTTGCAGTCTCTGCCATGAACCGCACGGCAGGGAAGACAATCACTTCCGCATCGGAATCGCGGGCGATCTTCGCCAGGCCATAAGAATCTCCGGTGTGATCGGCGACTCCATACAAAATTTCAGGCGCGACATAATTGTGCGCCAGGATGATGGCGTTTTCTTTCTGCTTGAGTTCTTCGATGCGGGCGATCACAGGATGAATTTTCTGACAATGCTCAAGCGTGAACTCGCACAGGGGACTACCGACCCTGATCGGCTTCAGTTTTTCATATAATTGTTCGACTGTGATCATACGATTAACCCGGAGGCCACTTCATGGGCCTACCGCCCAACAGATGAAAATGAATATGAAACACCGACTGCCCGGCGCCTGATCCACAGTTCAACACCAAACGAAAGCCCGATGTTTCCAGATTGTTCTCTTCGGCCAGGAATTTGGCCACGGTACACACCGATCCCATCAACTCTTTATCTGAATCTTCAATATCCATGAGGGTTGCAAAATGTTTTTTAGGAATGATCAACAGATGCGTTGGGGCCTGCGGATTGACATCCTTGATAGCTATCAAATTGTCATCATTATAAACTGTTTCGGAATCTATCTCTCCATTGACAATTTTACAAAACAGACAATTTTCCAAAATACTCTCCCTACAAGATGAATATAAAATTCACTCCCATTCGCTTTAATATACTCCTGCCTCTCAACGAAGCCAACCCAAAATCCGTTGCACGAAGTGACATTTCGCAGATCAGATAACTACTTTATAGTAGAGGAAAATTCAATAGTTCGCCTTCAATTAAAATAATTTTTACCACCGAAGGGATCCTGCAAATCCATGCTTTGCAAGTACTCTTGGATTTCTTTCTTGTAGGAAATGAAGGGGTCCAACATAAGGAAGGGTTCTTCTTTATTCAGGCGGAAACCGATCCAGTCGATCAGGTAACCGGTTTGGCATTTCAACAATGTTTTCACCAATTCGCCACGACCGTCGGCGCGAGTGCCCCTGGGTGCGTTGGACTGCGAGAACAGGATGGCCTCATCGGAAGTTTTACGGTAAGCATCTCCGTTCGCTTCCAGCCCCCAATACAGTCCGTGCGATTTATTGAGATTATGAAACTCCAGATCGAGACTTTTAATCCATGGATCCTGCCATCCCACATTTTCCGATTTCATAAATTCGGTGAGCATCCAATATTTGCTGGCCCAATCCACCCGCCCGATCAGCGCTTCCGGTCCTTTGGGCATATCGGTCAACACCGACTCCCAGGCTTCCAACACCCAATCGGTGTCACTGGAGGATCCCGCCAGGTATTTTTTTCCCGCCTGCATCATTTCCCACTGCAGTTCCAGCGCGGTGGTTTTGTTGCCATCCCGCAAAGTGACTTCCCATTTGAACTCCGGGTCCCGGGAAATATCCCGCATGGCATTCACGGAATCGGAGAGAATCCATGACGGGTCAGCTTTCCCCAACTCGATCAGCTCCATCATGAGAGAGGTTGTGCCCATCTTGAGGGCGCAGGCGAATTCGCTCATATTGGAATCGCCGACCAGCAAATGAATACGCCGGTACTTGCTGGGATCGGACAATGGTTCGTCGCGAGTGTTGACGATGGCACGATTGTATTGCACCCATCGGTAAAATTCGTTGGGAATGTGATCCGCACGCTGGGAAATCTGAAAGTTGACTTCCTCCTCGTCCTTGCGCGCCTGGTGAACGTCATCCCAATCGCGGAACGGTTGTGGGTTGCAAGCGCCTGTTCGTCCGGTACCGGCGTAAATCTGCCGGGTCACCAGAAACGCCGCCAGCAGGCGCAGGTTCTCGCGGTTGTCAAACTGGAATGCGCGGCTGACCAGATAATTCTCATGGCACCCGAAGGTCGCGTTGGTTTCCAGATCGACATTGTTCTTGATAAACGCCACCTGGTCTGCCCAACCCAATTCCTCGAGGGCTTTTTGCACGATCTCATCGCCAGCGCGGTCGAAGGTGACCAAGTCCACCAGATTGGAGCATTCGGGCGAAGCGTATTCGAGATGGCCCATGTCGAGGTAAATACGGCCGCCGTTGGCGAGGAATCCGCCGTTGCCGGGCGGTTCGTCGTTGGCGCGGTAATGTAAATCGAGCACGCCCTGTTTCTGGTCGAAGATATGATTCTTGATGCGAACGGCGACGTCGATCGGCCCGTATTTAAAATCGTCCTCTTTGATCAGGAGGCCGTACTCTGTTTCAATTCCGAATATTCTGCGCTTCATATTTACTTCGCCGCCGATTTTAAAGGTTCGATTTCATCCGGAGCCACCACCCGGTACAAAACCTTACGTTCTGTTTCGGTGGAAAGCACCGCCGCTTCCAGCGTCCACCGGTCGAACGCCTCGGCCAGGGTTGTCGGTTGCTCATCGGCATCCTCGGATTCAGGCGAACTTTGCTTCTTGCCCTCTTCCCACAGGCGGCACGCTTCTTTCAATGCCTGCTTCAGCGAAAGCGAAGCAAAGTCGGTCTGCTCGATTTGTTTTTGAATCCACTCCGATTCCTTTTCGTTCCCGGAGATCACCGCTCCCTTTTTGAACGTCTCCCAGTGCCCGTCATAGTTGAGCCGGAAGAACAATGGTTGGTTGTCGAAATTGATTTCGGCGAACAGCAGTTTGACCAGATACGGTGCCCGCATGACTTCCTCAAAGTTCTGTTTCATGGCGGGAGCGATGCCGAACTGGAGAAGCCGGGCAATGGTCACATCTTTGTCCGAGCGGTTGAATCCTTCGACGTGCGCCATGTCCAGCAGAGTCATGCGCAGACGCTCGACATCGGCGGGATGCCCGAGACTGCCCAGCGCGATGCGGTCGTACACTTCAAATATTTTTCCAGGCTGGGCGGCAAACCCCATCACCAGTGATCCGCCCTTGTAGGGCACGGCAAGTACCGGCTGGCCTTTTTTGAGTTTCTCCTGGACGTAACTGTGGCGGGTGGAAATGGCCTCCATCCAGCGAAACGGTTCATCAAACATGGTTATTTCCTTTTAGTGGATTCCTGAAACAATACCGCCAGCTCATCTTCCGGCATGAACCGGTAGCCTTGATCGGTAATGCTGGCGATGACCGGATAAATATTATCTTCGGGACGGGCCTGCCCGGTGGCGCTATCGAACTGCCCGGCGGTTTGCAATAATCGAATGGCCAGTTTGGCGGCTTGTTTAAAATCCCTTTCCGCCAGTCTTTGGTCTCCCCAGAGATCTTCGTATTCGAGGATACCGCGAATCACGGGCGACCCGGAACCGGTAGCGGTGTGAGTCTGGATTTCAAACTGCGCTCCCAGAATATCGTAAAAATAAATGTAGGGTTTGGCTTCTTTCTTATCGTAGGACGCGAAGATGGGGCTGACCGCGCCGACACCCTGCATGGCGAGACCCATGTTGTCCTTCAACAGTTTGGACAACGCGCGGATTTTGCCTTCGGTACTCAAGGGTTGCAGTTGTGACCGGCGGTAATATTCAAAGTTGTGCGCAAGGATGCGGGCCATCTCGAACGCCGTGGCGGGTACCCCGGCGATGGCCATCAGGGAGTAGTCGTCGATGGCAATCACCTTGTCGCATCGATCGTACATGATGGAGTTACCGGCGGTGGCGCGGCGGTCTCCAGCGACGATCGCGCCGCCCTTGAAATGAAAGGCCAGCACGGTGGTGCCCTGAGTCAGGGCGGCCTTGTCGATGGAAGTCAAACCCGCAATCGCTTTGGGCCAGGAATATCCTGACCGCTCCAGAAGATCGATAAAATCGCCCGACCCATTATTATAATTATCCGTCTTATCGCTCATTGACCCGTTCGCTGTTTGTATTTTTCAGATTGCTTGGGGTCGACTTTTTTCATGCGCTTGAGAAGATCATCGCGCCCCGGCCGATTCACGTCAGGTTTGGAAGGACCACTGTCTTTCCTGTCCGGGGTGGACTCTTTTTTTTCCTCTCGCCGTAAGGGATCATTCATTTCCATGCAAACTGCTCCTTGTTTGAATCCAGAACCTGAACGACATCTTCTTTAGTGATGATATCGGATAAATCCAAATACTCACCATTGTTGAATTCGATTCCCGTCCAATGGATGTTTTTAATATGATCACGCTCGCTATCGACCACCTGCCCTCGTATCCGCGCCCGTGTATCTTGCGGGGCCCGGTGGACGGCGTCGTCAATTTTGCCTTGCTCAATCAACCCGGCCACGCTTCCCTGGTCACGCAGACTGTAATACAATCCGCGCTCCGGGTTCAAGTTATGATACTCCAAATCGAGACTTTGTAAAATCGGGTCTCCCCATTGCAAGCCTTCCGCTTCCATGAAATCGTTGAACAGGCTTTGCTTGATCGCCCAGTCGATGCGGTCGGCCAGTTTTTCCGGGTGATGCCGGTGGTCGTTCAAAGTCCGGCCCCACTCGCGGGTGACCCAGTCCCATTCTTCCGTTTCGTCCGAAAGACCGGTGTGCTTGAGCGCCTGCTCAAGATACCATTCCTGGATTTCCAGCGGAGTGACGGTTTTGCCCGATTGCAATGTCAGAAGAACCTTGCCGGTGGTATCCCGCGACACGCGCTGGACATCCGCCACTGGATCGGCCAACTCGAATGGCGCCGCCAGCTTTTGTGCACCGATCAGCGTCAATACCAATCGGGTGGCTCCTACCTTCAACGCCGTCGCGTAAGGCGACATGTTAGCATCGCCTAAAATCAAATGCAGGCGCCGGTAATCCTGCGTTGCATGCGGTTCATCACGCGTGTTGATGATGGGCCGCTGGGTCATGGTCTCGATACTGAGCACGCTGTCGATAAAATCGGCGCGTTGCGCCAGTTGCAAACCCATAAACCCGTCTTCGTTTTTTCGTTCCGCACCGACCTTTCCCGCCCCGGCGTACAACTGCCGCGTCACCAAAAACGGTACCAGATGCCGGACCCAGACATCGAACGGCAATTTCCGCGGAATCAGATAATTGTCATGCGTGCCGTAGCTGTGCCCGCTGTAATCCGTGTTGTTTTTAAACAACTGTAGACAGTCGCCGCCCAAATCCCGATTACGGAGGCGTACACAATCGCCGACGATGATTTCCCCCGCCAAATCGTGCGCGACCAGATCGAACACGGTGCGGCATTCCGGCGTACTGTATTCCGGATGCGTGTGGTCATTGTAAAAACGCGCACCGTTGGTCAGCACCCGGTCGCTTTTCATTTCCCAATACGAATAAGGCCGCTTGCGGTCCTCTTCGCAAAATTCGTCTTCCTCTTCATCCTGCGCCAGCCGGGACACCTGAAACCCGCGCATATCCTGATGCGTGCGCTCGCGGTTATAAGCCCAGGCTTTGAAAACGCTTTTCGCTTCACAGCGGGCCAGCAGGCGCATCGACTCTTCGACCGGGTCGGACTCCCCTTGATCCTCGCGGATGATGCCGTACTCCGTTTCGATCCCCAGCAGAGGAACAATGTCATTCATATGATCGACCGGTTGATGGTATCGGAGGCGGCCTGATCGGAATCGTTGGGACGTCGTACCCGTGCCACGTTCTTCGGATCAAAGTCGAGCAG
>QIDN01000282.1 GCA_003229345.1 Nitrospirota bacterium
TCTGTTTTAAATCTTGCCATTGAAATCCCCAGCGTGGTTGGGCCAGCGCGATCATCAAAAACACAAGTCCCCATATCAGGAGTCTGGTTTTCCTGCGGCGTTGCTCCCATACGGCAGGACTGACTAGCCGGGATAAAAGGGAGGCGTCCACGAATTGGGCGGATAACGCTTTTCTTTTCTTCTCCGCCCAGATCATGAATCCGGCCAACAACGGAATCAGGACGATCAAATACAAATAAAGAGGTTCGCCGAATCGCATATCAGGGCACCCTTCGTAAACGCGTTTGTGACAGTACCATCTCTGCGAATACCAGAAGCAAGGCTGGGATCAAGAGCAGGGGGAACAGTTCCCGGTATTCGGAATGGTCGATCCATCTGACCTCCGACTTTTCCAGGGAATCGATCTGTGCATAAATCTGTTTCAATGAATCCGAGTCGGTGGCGCGGAAATACCGCCCGCCCGTTTGTTCGGCGATCTTCTTCAGAGAGTCCTCGCCTATTTCAACCCTCTGCATCAGCATTTTTCGCCCGAAGGGAGTGTTGATTGGAAAAGGGGCCTGTCCTGTAGTTCCCACGCCCACAGTGTAAATTTTGATATCGTAGGTTTTCGCAATCTCCGCCGCTTGGAACGGAGTAATGTTGCCTGCGTTGCTGCGTCCGTCTGTGAGTAGGATGATCACTTTCGATTTGGATTCCAGATCCTTCAGGCGCTTGACGGAAATTCCAATGGCAGAGCCGATGGCTGTGGAATCCCCGGCCACGCCGATTTGTAGTTTGTTCAGGAACGAGTGGAGGATGTCGTGGTCCAAAGTGAGGGGGCATTGGGTGAACGCTTCGTTTCCGAACACCACCATCCCCATGCGGTCAAACTCGCGGCTGTCGATGAATTGGCTGACCACGTCCTTGACCACCGTCAACCGATCCACCGGTTGATTATTTTTTTCGAAATCCATCGCCCGCATGCTTCCCGAGGTGTCGATGGCCAACAGGATGTCTACCCCGGCAGACAGGATTTCGGTGCTCTTGCGCCCTTCCTGTGGACGCGCCAGCGCCGTCACCAGCAACGCAATGGCGAGACACCGGAGGATCAGAGGTGTGGCGGCGAGAAAATCAACTCCTTTGCGGTGCAGAGTTTTTAGAGAATCGAGTGAGGAGAAATGCAGAGTCGCCGGGCGGGTTTTCAAGGCTCGATAAATAAGCAACGGGATGATGACTAGCAGCAGAAACAACCAGGGGTCCTGAAACTGAAAATAACTCATGAAATTTAACCTTAGGCCGCTGTCGGTGAATTGATCTGAAATTTGGATGTGATCTCCGGTGCCGTGGTCCGGATAAAATTACGCACTGCCTCGACATGGTTGTTAGCGGTTTGGAGTTCAACCGGGGCTTTCGCAAACTTGACCTGATCCGTTGCCGGAAGCAGAGCCAGAATGGTTTGCCGCACATTGGCGCCCACGTCACCGTCACCGGATACATACTCGCCGATTTCTTCCGTGGTCCAGTCCAGCGCAGGAATCGACAGGAGCGTGCCCAGGTAACGTCGGAAAATTTCCGACAGCACAAAATAATGTTCCTGGAATTGTCCGCTTTTGAGCAGTTCCCTCTCCAGCAGCCGATCGAGTTCCGCTAAAGCGGTTTCGTGTGGTTTTAAATCCGGAACGGGAGTGGATACCGGCGCGGGAGTTTTTTTCGTTTGTTTGAGCCACCAGAAAAATCCTGCAACCACCGCCAGGGCCGCCAAGCCCCAAAGAATCCATTTGAGATACTTTTGCCAGTCCCACCCCGCGCCGATGATGGGTTTGATGTCTTTAATATCGTTTGGTGCCCCATCCTGAAAGAGCACCGAGCGCACTTCAATTACTGCCGCTGGCGCTTGCAAAGTTCCAGGTATGGGATGAGACGCATCATCCGGCGATGGAGCCGTGAACTCGATAGGGATTTGTGGGAGGTTGTAAAACCCGACGGCATCCGCCCGGAACTTGAACCAGAACGTTTCTTCCTGTTGACCCTCTACTTCTTTGGGTTCGGATGTTCCTCGATCCACACCGTCGAAACCTTTTTCAAAGTGAGAACCAGGGTCTGGTGGAAAGACATGAATGCCGGCATCGTGGCGGACGATAATGGAGTAGGTGACGACATCTCCAATGGTCACCTGGCGTTGGCTGACGCGGGTCTCAGCCGAGATGGGGGAGGGGGCCGCTGCGTCCGCCAAAACCGGCAGGGGTGCCAGCCATAATCCCATCAAGGCCAGCCATCCTCCCCAATTATTGAATAAGGCAAGCGAGGTACGCTTTATCATACTCATTATTGTTGGGATGTTTTTGACCGGCTCCGGCATTGTTGTATTTGAGTTTCTGATTTCTGGACTCGGTGTTCCTCTGGTTGCGCGGTTTTTGAGTGCAGGAACCAAACCACCGCGTCGTCGCATTTGCCAAGCTCGACATAGAGTGTGGCGATGTCGAAGGAAATCCGTGAGCGGGTTTCCATATCCACTTTTTGTGTGTCCAGGTACCTTTGATAATGTTCGATCGCCTGCGGCTTGAGCCCCTTGTCTTTCAGCTCTTCAGCAATCGTCACCAACTGCGGTCCCCATGTGGTTTTGTCTGTTCCTTTTACGAATGCCTTTTTGATGAACATGGCAATGAATATGCCGAAAGCCATTATGGTAATGAACGTCAACCCGATCACGAAGACTTTTAGTTTGGTGCTCACCCCCGTTGTCGGTATCCAACCACCGGAAGTTCCGCCGGGTTCACGGCTCACGGGCGGCAGTTTGCGGCTGTTGGGATCGTCGGTTTCTTTTTCGTCTGGTGTTGGCATTTTATCTCAGTGCCTCTTTTCTCTCATTTTAAAGAACCGGATTAACGGTTGCGTCAGTGACTGGTCGGTGTGGATTTCTATGATATCCACTCCGTTGGCATGGAACTGTTTTTTTCGATCCTGCCGTTGCTTCATTTCAAGCTGGGTCCATTGCGCGACCATTTGCCGGTCGGCGGTATCGACCAAAAGTGTTTCTCCAGTTTCCGAATCTTCCAGATGCACCCAGCCCACGTCAGGCAATTCATATTCCCGTGGATCGGTAATGGCAATGGCAATCAGGTCGTGCTTCTGCCGGACCAGCCGGAGGTTCTGTAAATAGCCTTCCGCCTGAAAATCTGAAATCAGGAATGCGACGGATTTTCTTTTTTGTACGCGCAATAAATATTCGAGCGGCAGATTCAAATCCGTGTGACGTCCCTCCGGCACAAAGTTGAGGATGGTGCGAATCAGGTTCCAGATATGGGCGCAGCCTTTCTGCGGCAGAATGTAGTGCTCGATCTTGTCCGAAAACACGATCAGCCCGACCTTGTCGTTGTTCTTGATGGCCGAGAACGCCAGGACGGAGGCGATTTCTGCTGCCACTTCGTTTTTGAGTTTCTCCACCGATCCGAATTCGCCCGAAGAGCTGACATCCACCAACAGCATGACGGTGAGCTCCCGCTCTTCCTTAAACTCCTTGATGTAAGGATGCCCCATGCGGGCCGTCACGTTCCAATCGATCAGGCGCACGTCGTCGCCCGGCTCGTATTCGCGCACTTCGCTGAACTCCATGCCCCGGCCTTTGAAGGCGGACACGTATTCCCCGGACATCATGTGATTGACCAGATGGTTGGTCTTCACCTGAATATCGCGGATTTTTTTGATCAGCTCCGGCGAGATGGATTTTTCAAATTCATCCGGCGGAGGCGGGGGCTCGTGTGACGAACCGGTCATTTTTTTCAATAAAGAAAACATGTGTTTTAGGGGACCTCAATAGTGTCGAATATTTTTTTCAGGATATCGTCCGGCGTGACATTTTCCGCTTCGGCTTCGTACGTCAGGAGGATGCGGTGGCGTAGAATGTCGAACCCGATGGTTTTGATATCGTGTGGCACCACGTACCCGCGCCCCTGCATGAACGCGTAAGCCTTGGACACCCGGTTGAGAAAGATGGACGCACGCGGCGATGCGCCGTATTGGATCATCGATTTCAGGGAATTGAGGTTGTGGGTTTCCGGCGACCGCGTCGCGGTGACCAGATTGATGATGTAGTCCTGCAAGTTTTCGTCGATGTAGATCGATTCGTAAACCTCCCGGGCCTTGGCGATTTCTTCCGGATGGATCACGGCGTTGACTTTGGAATGGTTGTTGGATGACGATACCCTTTGAATGATCTGCTTTTCTTCCTCCTTGGAGGGATAGTCGATTTTCAGCTTGAAGACGAACCGATCTACTTGCGCTTCCGGTAATGGATAAGTCCCTTCCTGTTCGATGGGGTTCTGCGTAGCCAGCACCATGAACGGGTCGGGCAGAGGAAAGGTTTCTCCGCCGATGGTGATCTGTCGTTCTTCCATCGCTTCCAAAAGTGCGCTCTGCACTTTGGCAGGGGCGCGGTTGATTTCATCCGCCAGAATGATGTTGGCGAAGAGGGGACCTTTCTTCACGACAAACTCTTCGGTCTTTGGCTGGTAAATTTGGGTGCCGATCAAATCCGCCGGGAGCAGGTCCGGGGTGAATTGAATGCGCTTGAAACTGGCTTCGACGGTTTGGGCCAGAGTTTTGACGGCGGTGGTTTTGGCCAGACCGGGAACGCCTTCGACTAGAATGTGCTCGCCGGTCAGCAGGCCAAGAATCAGCCGGTCGATCAAATAGCGCTGGCCAACCATGACCCGCTCCATTTCCTGGATCATGTTCGGGATGAATTGGCCGGACTGCTGGACGGTGGCGGTTATTTCTTCAATATTCCGGGTCATTAAAAAGGTCTCTGATTAAGAGCGGTTTCCAAGTTAAGTTCAAGTAAACCAACATTATAGTGAGCTTCCCGTTGCTGGGAGAGCTCGGATATCATATCAACCTCGCTGCCTTCCTACAAGCGATGGCTTCAATCTTTTAAAATTAACCCTTTACAAAGCAGATGGTTTTTCTAAAATAGTCCTCTTACATCCATCCCAGACAAAGAGGGCAAGGCAGAATTATGGTCGACACGGCAGATATGGTCAAAGAGGGACTCAATATCGAGAATAGCGAACTCGACTTGCGGGAAAAAGAACTGAAGGATGCGGATATTATCGAGATCATGAAAAGCGGCGAGGTCAAAGGTGTCACCGCGCTGTTTCTCGAGTTCAACGAAATTGGCGATGACGGACTGCGGGCGATTCTTGAGTGCCCGACCATGAAAAACCTGACCGTCCTCAACTTGTTTAACAATGAAGTGACGGACGAGAGCGTCAAGGCCATGGCCAAATCCAAAGCCATGCTGAACCTTTCCGAGCTGATCCTCAGTGACAACAAGGTTGGAGTGGAAGGCGCCAAGGCTATTGCGGAATCCAATGTTATGGGAAACCTGGTCTCGCTGTGGATCGGTGACGGCTTGGGGGATGAAGGGGTGACGGCGATCGCGAACTCCAAAAGCCTGACGCGGCTCAATCAGTTGTCGGTGTACCGCAACAACATCGGAGACGATGGAGCGAAGGCGATCGCCCAGTCTTCCAATTTGTCAAAATTGACGGAGCTCAATCTCAACTGGAACTTTATCGAAACCGAAGGTGCTATTGCTTTGGCCAATTCCGAAACCCTCAAAAACCTGAAGCAGTTGACGATGACGTTCAACCCCATCGGCAACCGGGGCATTCAGGCCATCGCCAATTCGGAAAAGATGCAAAACATCACTCTGCTCGATCTGTACGAATGCGAAATTACCGACGAGGGTGCCCGCGCTATTGCAGAATCCAAGCATCTGAAAAATTTAAAAAGCCTGGTGCTGATTCATAATGATATCAGCGACGAAGTTCAGGAAATGATCAAAAATTCCCCCAATCTTCCGAACCTGGAAAACCTGGTGTTCCGTTTGGGACAGGGTGGGGAAGAGGCTTGAGCCGTACCCCCATCCTGAAATATCTTCCCACCATTCTAAATTTTCTGCTCCTCGCCATCCTTTTAATTGAGTCGTACCCGGTTTCAGTTACAATACAGGGCTTCGGTATTATCGGGATGTGAAACGCATGCCCGGAACGATAAGAAAGGTGAACAGGTTTTATGTTTACAGGTGAAAAACCGGACCTGCTGGATATTTGTCCGCTCCGGGAAGACAGCATTTACGTGGTTGGGAAAGATGGTATTCCCCAACACTATGACGGCGAGGACTGGACTCCCGTGCGCACCGATAACGCCAATCCCCTGATGGGCATTTGGGCCGCGCATGAAAACGATATCTACGCGGTCGGCATCGGCGGCGTGGTGCTCCACTATGAAGGCAAGGACTGGAAGACGATCGATACCGGAAATTTTGACTCGCTCAACTCGGTTTATGGGTACGACTCGGATCATCTTTTCATATTCGGGGTGGGGGGACGCGTGTTGTTTTGGAACGGCAAAGCCTGGGAATACCGCGAACCCAATACCATCCACGACCTGTTCGGGTTCTGGGGCGAAGATATTGAGCATATCCACGCCGTTGGCGGCGAAGGCATCTACCGGTTCTACGACGGCACCACCTTTCAGCGTAAAGAGGAGTTGACCGAAGAGACCGTCTCTCTCTATGGCGTCTGGGGCAC
>QIDN01000019.1 GCA_003229345.1 Nitrospirota bacterium
GACTGTTCGACGCGGTTTGCCACACCTTCTCGACGGTGGCCACAGGAGGATTTTCCCCGCACCAGGCCAGTGTCGGCCATTTCAACAATCTTTATTTTGAAACCGTCATCATGCTGTTCATGTTTCTGGGCGGGATGAACTTCGCGCTTCATTACCACCTCATCCAGGGAAATCTAAAAGTCGTCTTTCAAAATCCGGAATTTCGCTTTTACGTGACCATGATTGTGATCGCAGTGGCGGTGACCACTTTGGGCCTGGCCTATGCCAACGGCGACAGCCTGGAGCATGCTTTCCGGCGGGCGGCGTTTAATGTCGTGTCCATCAACTCCACCACCGGTTACGCCACCGACGACTTCAACCTGTGGCCCGATTACCTGAGAATTATGATGGTGGTCATCATGATGGTGGGCGGCTGTTCCGGTTCCACCAGTGGATCGTTTAAAATCATCCGCGTGATTATTTTATTTAAAGTCATTCTCCGCGAACTCCAGAAATTGATTCATCCACGCGCGGTAGTCCGCATCAAGGTGGGTCAGAAACCCCTGCCGCCGGATTACGTGATGAACGTGGTGGCGTTGGCGGGATTGTTTCTGGGTTTGACGGTGGTGGGCTTTATCGCCCTGGCCTGGATGGGAGTCGATTTGACCACGGCCCTCAGCGCGTCCATCGCCTGTTTGTTCAATATCGGCCCCGGCATGGGGCATGTCGGCCCAACCGCCGATTATGCGGGCCTGCCGGAAGGGGGGAAGTGGATTCTGGTATTATGGATGTTGATGGGCCGCTTGGAAATTTTCGGTATCCTGCTGCTGTTTCTGCCTATGACTTGGCGGAAATAGGCCACTATTTCATTGATTTTAGCCCCCCAATTGATTAACATTCCCCTGTTTCCTTGCAGGAGAATAGTCCGACATTTGGCAGGCCTCATATCGGTTATTCGTTTTCCCAATGAATCATTTGATTTTTTCGATGCCTCAAATAAAGCAATAAACTGTATTGTAAATAATTCAGATTTCCCACAACCAGGGAAACAATGATAAGGATTTGCCAGGAATGAACACCACATCGAATCCCCTTAAAATTACGGAAGTGGTTTTAAGAGACGCCCATCAATCGCTGTTAGCCACCCGCATGAAGACCGAGGACATGCTCCCGATTGCGGAAAAGCTGGACTCCGTCGGTTTTTTCTCGCTTGAGGCGTGGGGTGGCGCCACGTTCGACACCTGCATCCGCTTTTTAAACGAGGACCCCTGGGAACGGGCTCGTCAACTCAAAAAGAAAATACCCAATACCCCGCTCCAGATGCTTCTGCGCGGACAGAACTGTGTCGGTTACCGGCATTACGCCGACGACATCGTCGAACGGTTTGTCAAACAATCCTTCGATGTGGGAATCGAAATTTTTCGAATATTTGACGCATTGAACGACCTGCGCAATATCGAAGTTGCGGTCAAAACCGCCAAGAAATGCGGCGGCACGGTGGAAGGCTGTATCAGTTACACCGTCAGCCCGGTACACAGCACCGAGTTGTACATCAAAATGGCTAAAGATTTGGTGAACGTCGGTTCGGATATTTTGTGCATCAAGGATATGGCGGGTCTGCTGACACCGCAGGTGACGACATCCCTGATCCGTGAACTCAAGAAAACCATTGATATCCCGATTCACCTCCACACGCACTCCACCACCGGGCTGGCCGGGATGAATATCCAGTGCGCTATCGACGAAGGATTGGATATGGTTGACACAGCAATCTCCTCCCTATCCATGGGCACCTCACACTTTGCAACCTAATGCGTGGTCGCCGCCCTGAAGGACACTCCCCGGGATACCGGGCTCGACCTCGACGCGCTGGAAGAAATCGCCGATTACTTCAGGGAAGTCCGCAAACATTATGCCCAATTCGAAAGCAATTTCGTCGGCGTGGATATCAATATTCTCAAATCGCAGATCCCCGGCGGCATGATCTCCAATATGGAAAACCAGTTGAAGGAGCAAAACGCGCTCGACAAAATGGATGAAGTGCTTGAGGAAGTTCCCCGCGTGCGCAAAGACCTGGGCTATCCGCCGCTGGTCACCCCTACCAGCCAGATTGTCGGCTCGCAAGCCACGTTGAACGTGCTGACCGGCGAGCGCTATAAAATTATCACCAAGGAAACGCGCGAATGCATACTGGGCAAATACGGCAAACTGCCGGCGGAAATCGAACCGGAACTTCTGGAGAAAGTGGCGAAGGACCAGAAAGTCATCGACTGCCGTCCCGCCGACCTGTTGGTACCGGAATGGGATACCATTGTCGAAGAAGCAGGGGATGTTGCCAAGAACGATGAAGACCGGCTGACTTACGCCATGTTTCCCAAAGTAGCGTTGAAATTTTTTGAAACCCGCGGCAAACCGTTACCTGAATCAGCACCCTCGGTATCTGCTCCGGCCCCTGCGCCTGCAGCTCAAGCAACGGCTCCTGCTCCCCAAGCCCAACCCGCATCGGCGCCCGCTCCTGCGGCGGGTGGCTCGGCAGTTTATACGGTAACGGTGAACGGAAAAGCCTATTCAGTTCAAGTTGGAACCGGTGCTGAAGTACCGGCTCTTGCAGCTGCTCCCCAACCCGCATCGGCGCCCGCTCCTTCTCCGAATGGGTCCAGCAAAGCTGTCACTTCGCCTCTGCCCGGCTCAGTGTTTGCGCTCAAATGCAAAGTGGGCGATCACGTAAATGAAGGAGATACGGTGATCATTTTGGAATCCATGAAAATGGAGACTGAAATAAATACCCCCCACAGCGGAACTGTCAACTCCATTCTGGTTCAAGAAGGCGCGAACGTTCAGGCCGGCGATGAACTCATTCATATCTTATAATGGATTTTAGCTTTCAGGACGCGATCAGTAAAATTTTACACTCTACCGGGTTTGTCGCTATTGAGCCCGGTCAGGGAGTGATGATCCTCATTGCTCTGATTCTTCTTTATCTCGCCATTTGGAAAAAGTTCGAACCCCTGCTCCTGCTTCCTATCGGCTTCGGTTGCCTGCTAGCCAATCTACCACTCAGCATGTTGGCCAACACCGATGATGGTGGGCTGTTTAACTTTTTCTATTCCGGGATAAAACACGAAATTCTACCCCCGTTGATCTTTCTGGGCGTCGGGGCGTTGACCGATTTCGGTCCCCTGCTGGCCAACCCGGCGACCTTGTGTCTGGGTGCAGCGGCGCAAATCGGAGTTTATACGACGCTCATCGGGGCGGTTGCGCTGGGATTTAGCATGCAGGAAGCCAGCGCCATCGGAATCATTGGGGGAGCCGACGGACCGACGTCGATTTTTCTGGCCGCCAAACTGGCACCCCATTTATTGGCTCCCATTGCCGTAGCGGCGTATTCTTACATGTCGCTGGTACCACTTATTCAACCGCCCATCATGCGCTTTCTCACCACGGAGAAAGAACGCGCGGTCAAAATGGAGCAATTGAAACCCATTTCGCAAACGGTTAAAATTATTTTCCCCATCGCTTCAACCGTGATCGTGGTATTGATGCTTCCCCCCATCGCCCCATTACTGGGCATGCTGATGCTGGGCAATCTGTTTCGTGAATCCGGGGTCACCGCACGTCTTCATGACACCTCGCAGACACATTTGATCAATGTCGTCACCATTCTGCTGGCGCTGGCGGTTGGTTCGTCGATGACGGCGGATACATTTTTGACCTTGAATACTATCAAGATCATCGTGTTGGGCCTGCTGGCGTTCTGCATGGCCACAGCAGGTGGGATATTGTTCGGCAAGCTCATGTACATTCTTTCCAAAGGAAAGATCAATCCGCTGATCGGCTCGGCAGGTGTATCAGCCGTGCCCATGGCCGCACGCGTATCTCAAAAAGTGGGTCAGGAAACCGATAAATCCAATTTCCTGCTCATGCATGCCATGGGCCCCAATGTGGCGGGAGTGATTGGAAGCGCGGTGGCTGCGGGGGTGTTTCTATCCCTGTTCGGGTCGGGCGATGCCAGCACCGGGCATGCTGCTATCGAAACCCTCCAAACCATTACCACATCGCTGGGGCAGTAAATCATGCCATCCCTCATTGAGCCGATACAAGTTTCCATACTGGCCATGGCAGTTATTTTCCTGGTGCTGGGAATTTTGATCGTCGTGATTAAGACCTTGGTGCACTTTCTGCCCTACACGGCCCCGCCCCCTCCACCAGCCAGAGCTTCGGCTCCTGCGGCGGCTTCGGGATCCTCTCAAAACGAAGACCATATCGCCGCCATACATGCCGCTCTCGCGCATCATCTGGGCAAGTCCCCGCAGGACATTCATATTTCCAACATCACTTCGCTGTAGTTTATCTCAAGAATGTAAAATCAATTTTACTGTGTGGAAGGTTCCTGGCTGGAAAAGAGTTCGCTCGGGGCGATGATGATCCCTTCCAAGGTGCCTAATATTTTTTCGCTGATGGATTTGAAGGGAACTGATTCGACTTTGGGGTTGCTGAAGGGACCTTCGACTTTATAATAGGTAGTGACCAAACTCCCTTCTTTGCCGCCTGTAACAATGGGGCCTAAAATCGGAATCTTTTTTATAATCCGGTCCATCGTACGAAAAGGAGCATACCCCACGACGGTCCCCATTCGACTGGTATTGAGATCAAATGCTCCGACCAGGGACAGACGTTTCTCCTCCTCCTCGTACAAAAAGTTTTCCGTACGCGCCACGCCATCTAATATGGAAAAATCCCCAAAAACCTGCAGATAACCCGCACTATGCTGACGCTCTCTCTTAGCCACGGTTTTCGGATTGACGGAAATTCCAAACAGTTCCACCACGCCATTCAAAAGCCTTCCCGTGTTAATACGCCCATCCTTCAAGTTGAAGGATAACCGGCCCTTCAAACTTTGGGTGATTTGCTTTAGATTTCCGCCCCGTCCATGGAGGTGAGCCTTTAGCCAAACTGTATTTCCCGTCAGACTCGCCTTGAACATGCCCCCAAACATGGCAAACAAATTATGAATCTTCACATTACGGGAATTCAGAACCATATCAAACGAGGGGTTTTGAATATCAGCAAGCGATAATTCACCCATAATCATAACCTCATCAATCTTGGGCTGGCCGAGAGTCAAATTGTTTGTGCGCAAGACCCGATCCTTGAAAGTGAGTTTGCCGGTTACCTCGGGTAGAGCCCAGGATTTCCGGGCAAACCGGTTGAGCTTGATTTCAATTTCCCCCGACCCTTTGGAAAATACACGAGTTTCGCCCAACCAGCTCAAAAACCCCTTCGAAGGTTTTCCTTCCTCGGAAACTAATTGATTCAAATCCAGACCCGGTCCCACCAGCTGGAGTTTTACATGAGGAGTCTCTCCCCCCTGATAATCCCCGCTGAAAAACACCTTGGAACCTTTCGCCTCCAGTTTTCCATTTTTAATTTGGAAATGTTTATTTTTGAATTTTATATCTGCATTGAATTTGATGGGAACAAGAAAATGATCGGGCCTGTACTCGATCCCCTTCAACTGGACACTTCCCTGAAGCACAGCCTCTTCCAGATTTCTAAAATTGCCTTGCGCCGAAATATGAAAACGAGCCCCACCTCCCAATGATCCTTGAAGAGGGCGGATGTATTGCGAAGCGGGCCAGGTCTTGAAATGGTCCGATCCCAACTGGATGGAAAACTGCGGGTCATCCATGCTTTTCAAAAACCCTTTTCCGTTCACCCGGCTTCCCTCCAACTCAAAGATCACTTTCTTAAAATCAACTCTCCCCTCCGAATTCAGCGTGGCGGAGAGTTCGATGGAGTTTGAAACGTTTTCAGGTTTGATCAGGAAATTTTTGTACCGGTACGAAACCCGGGTCAAGTCCACTTTCTTTTCCAGCTTCATGACCTGGTCAATATAATGGAATTTCAAATCCACTTTTGCGGGCCCCTGATACTCCAGAGTTTCCAGAAAAGGAATCCCGGCAAAATCCTGTCTCAAAAAATCTGTGGAGCGGGCTATTAATACCAGCTCCGGATTGGCCTCGGAATAGTTTTTGAAACGACCCTTGAGCTCAAGGGGAGAATCGCCATACCAACCCCCGGCCGTTTTCAGGTCAATGTTATGGTCGTCAAACAACACTGTGGCGTTCAAGTTCTTCAGCGGGCGGAATCCTTTGGAATGTTTCAGATACAGTTTTTTGATTTTCAGAGAACCTCTGTTTTGAGACTGTTTATTCCCCGGCCCAGGCCCTGTGTTTTGAAAATTGAAATCAATCTCTCCTCTTTCAAGCAGAACATGCTTGAGAAACGGCTTGATTCTGCCCATGAAAGGTGCGGAGATCACCTGCTCGGCCTTCAGGACGCCCAGCCGAATTTCGCCATGGGCCTTCTTCACATGGACACCGTTTTCCATAAAAGATTCCGCATTGATATCCCTGAAATAATGGTTTCCAAATTCCCCGTTAAAATTTTCAAATCGTAGAGCCCAGGTCTTCTCCGGATTTCTCTTGCCAGCGGAACCATTAGACCCGGCTACACTTTTGAAATGAATGTTGCCATTGATATTGTGAACCGGGTTGGATAATCCCTTTGTGATAAACCCG
>QIDN01000101.1 GCA_003229345.1 Nitrospirota bacterium
CTTCCTTTATATCAATGGATGCTGGGAATAGATTCAATTACATCCAACCTGACAAAGCTGTTTACATATTTCCTGGCAGGTGTTGCAATCATTTTCTCGGTCACTCTGGTTAATCGATTTTTAACCCGGCTTAACTACTCATCAAAACCAATTTCAGTCTCTCTGGGGTTGCTATCGGCAAGCCTACTGTATTTACTACTCAAATATTTTCCATTATTAGAGTTGCTTCGCCCTTTACCGCTGGTCATTCTATTATTAGTGATTTATTATTTCATCCGGGTTATTCGGGACAAAAATGCTACCGTGACAGAGCCGCTTGTATTATTTTCATTTTCCCTGTTCTCATTCGTTTTGCTTTTTAAAATCTTTCTGAATACCCATGTCTACCATTATGGGTTCGCTCTCGCATTGCCAGCCACCCTTGTTTGTATTAGATGGACCTTATATGAATTTCCAAAACTTTCAAGCAAGTCCTCCGGCTCGGCTGATTTTTATCGAAGTACAATGGTAATGCTTGGCCTGATAGTAATAGCGAATCACGTTTGGTTTGGTTATCAGATGCACCAATTCAAGGGCTCTCCCGTCGGGTCAGGACAGGATACTCTTCTGGATTATCATCCGGAGCTGGAACCCCGCGCTCCGGTAGTTTCCGCTACTTTGAAATATATCCGGGAACACACTGACCCCGGTGCAGAGATAGTACCTATTCCATTTGGCAATATGATCAATTATATGACCCGGCACCACAACCCTTTAAGGGTTCACACCATCAACCCTGTCGAAGCCAGAATTTTCGGGGAAGAACAATATCTGAATGAAATCAAAGCCGCTTTCCCAGAATACATTCTTTTTCTTGATGTGGATTCCTCTCGTCTTGGAGCCCAATATTTTGGAAGGGATTATGCGCAAAATATTTACCAGTGGATCCAAACTCACTATTCTCTTCAAAAACAGTTTGGGCAGCCTCCCTTTCAGGGAAAGGGATTTGGCATTCAATTATTAAAAAAAATATCCTCTACCAAACAATGAACCCCGCCGTTTCAAATTCATCCATAACCCACCTTAAAAACCTATTGGTGCGATTTTCCTGGGGACCGTGGTTGCTTATTGCTGCAGGAGCACTGATGACCAACATCAGCTGGTTGAAATGGCCGGATTTGGTGATTGATTTTGGTGAGCAGGCCTACATCGCCTGGCGGATTTCAGAAGGAACTGTTCTTTACAAAGACATCGTATATTTTTACGGTCCACTCTCCTCCTACGTTCACGCGCTTCTATTTAAATTATTCGGCCCGCAACTGATCGTACTGATGATCTTTAATCTCATCCTGGTGGCGGTGTTGACCGCTTTGATTTACAGGCTGTTCCTGTTTATGGGGTCCCGCCTTTCCGCCACGATAGCCGGATTGACTTTCCTGACCGTCTTCGCTTTTGCCCAATATTTATGGATGGGAAACCATAACTTCATCTGCTCCTACGTGTATGACGTCACTCATGGAATTTTTCTGAGCTTTCTTGCCGCCGGACAATTCGTAAAATTCGCAAAAACCCGCGAAAGAACTAAATTGCTACTCTTGGGATTGCTCAGCGGGTTGGTTCTGCTAACTAAAATTGAAGTATCATTGGCCTGGACGATCGCCATACTTGCCGGATTGGTTTTGCTATTTATAACCTGGAATTTAACTCTCCGTGAATGGTGGAGCTACTCGGCTTTGTTTTGCCTTGGGCTGTTCTTTCCTTTTCTGATGTTCACTTTTTATTTTGCATACCATATGGGCTGGAGTCATGGACTGCAAGCGATGCTCGGCCCCTGGACTTATGTGTTTTCAACAGCCATAGGATCTCTCACGTTTTACAAGGGCGTCATGGGAACCGACGCCCTGGGTGAAAACCTGGCTCTTATTTTAAAATATCTTTTTTCATGGACGCTGTTTTTGGTGATTTTGGGAATCCTCAATCAGGCATTGCGCCGGCCTCTGGCACGCTCTCCATTACTTGGAATACTCGCGATCATTCTGTTCCTCTTGGGGCTGCAAACCTTTCAAACACTCATCCCCTGGTTGGAATTGTTGCGGCCCCTGCCCTTTATCATGTTGGGCGCCGCCATCGTTTTAACTTTCAAATTCTTGAAAAGAGATCACGATTCTTCAGACCCCGTACCAACTTTGGCTTTAACAACGCTGACAATATTCTCGACCGTACTTTTGTTAAAAATATTTTTCAAAACCCACGTTTATCATTATGGAACCGCCCTGGCCATGCCGGCCACTTTAATTTTCTTTAAGTTTTTAATTGATGACTTGCCAAATAAACTTAAGGAGTTCTCCGGAAACCACCGGTTTTTCAAGGGAGTCATTGTCGCAGGAATCAGCCTGTTTGCATTCAATCATTTTTTAGTTTCCGCGGGGTATTACGCCAAGAAGGTTTTCCCTGTGGCTTCAGGAGGAGATACCATTGTCAGTTATAATCCAGAAATTGCACCTCGGGCACTGTTTTTCCAGATCACCCTGGATATCCTCAATAAAGAAATGAAGGAGGGTGAAACATTAGCTACCTTTCCTACCGGCACCCTGCTGAATTATCTGGCGCGAAAAGAAAATACCATAGACAGCATCAGTTACAACCCGGGAACCTGGAAGTTACTCGGCGAACAGCGAGTTCTCAAGAATTTACAGGCCACGCCTCCAACCTATATCGCGATTGTGTATCACGATTTTCTTGAATTCGGTTATCGCTTTTTTGGGAAGGATTTTGGACAAGATATTTACCAGTGGATTTCAGAAGATTACGCTTCATTCAAATTGATCGGGAAAGATCCCGTAAAGGGAGAAGGCTTTGGAATCCATCTGTATAAATTGAAAACCGCCTCTTCAGTTCAACCCTAGTACGATTATGGCTCCGCAAATATCATCCCTCCGGCCCGGATGATTTTTCGACGGAAAGGTTTGCTATTTCCTGATATTTTGCGCTGATGAGAGCCCTGCTTTTTTCTGCCAAGACCCGGCGGTCGGTTTCTCCCGTTACTTGAGGTAAAACCCACACTTTAACATTTAAGCGGGGATGCATTAACAAACGCTTTATATTTCCCACAAATGAAATTCCCTTGGGCCAGCATGCCACCGAAGGTTCTCCGGCGTCACAATAACGGACCATGACAGGGATAACGGAACTTTCTGCCTGCACCACCGCCTCGAATGGGGAAGAGTTAAAATGCTCCACCTGATGTCCCGACCTGGCTCCCCCTTCCGGAAACACGACTACGAAATGTCCGGACCGCAAGCGAGCGGTGATGGCTTGAACCATGGCCGTCAACCCCCTTCGCCGGGTTCGGTCAATATAAATTGTATTCGCGATTCGGGTCATGTATCCGGCCAAAGGCCATGTTCGAACATCGCTTTTAGAAACAAAAGACATCCTGAAGCACGCCGCCATCACAAAAATATCCACCGAGCCGACATGATTGGAAACAATCAGCCCTCCGTGATCAGGCTGTTCGACCGAACCCACCCGCTGAATACGAACACCCATCACCCAACAACACAATTTGCCCCACACCTGCATGACGCGGGCAATCATCGTATAGCGGACGTTTTGGAAAGGGCTCAACACAATCAACGTCGCCAAACCCACCAAACCCATTGCCGGCTGAATGAGCAGCAAACCGGTTAGTCTGTAGATCAAACGAAAATAACGCATCGCTTCCAGCTTCCCTTTAAAAATGTTCCGGGTTTTTCTTTTTGAGTCCCAGCATGTCCGACCCAACCACCTGCCTAAACTCTTCCCAATAAGACCTTATCATTCCAGCCAGGGTGATTTCTCTGGTCATATTAACACCCAAAGTTTCCAGTATGGGCTTTGCCACGTGGGACCAGGCGGAGTGCGCACGCAACCACCCGTAGTGGATTTTGTCAAAACCCAGGTAACTATTCATTTCAGGAATCAAATGGCCGTACCTGCCAGTGGATTCCTTTAAAAACCGGTTGACCTCGATAATGCCTGCAGTCGCCTCATCATAAGTAACCGTAGAGTGGGGAAACAACAACGAGCGAAGAATACAAAACCGGATCGGATGATTCCTTTTTCAAAAGCCCCCGGTAGCGTGGTGTAAAAAATCTCCGCATGGATTGACTGCAATCTGGAGAACACCTGCTGAAGGGTCTCAAGTATCTTCTCAGTCGACACGCCATACATTATATCGTTGCCAATATCCGTAACCAACGCGACCACCCGATAGCCGGATTCAGATTTGTCGCGCGCCACCTCAAAAATATCACTGGTATAAATCGGGGGATAGGATACATTCAACAATCCTCCGGAAGCGCAATATGCCCGACCGGGGCCGGAGGCAATCAACACTTCGACCTTCCGGGGATACAGGCAGGCCTTCATGTGTCTGGCAAAAGCGAAACATCCGCGGGACAGATTACTGGCTCCCAGCAAAATCAGCAAGACCGGGGGACCCTGATGCAATGAAGATACTATCGGGGATTTTTTACTTAACTCAGAGGTCATGGGCACTCACTCAAGCAACCTTGGGTAATGTCTCTAGCAACTTTAAAGGGATCGGGAAGGTCGGTTGGATTGCCGAAAAATCTAGGGATAGGAACGGTATTTTTTCGGCAAGTTGACCTGGTCGGCTCTTTTGTCCAAGGCCTCGTGTAGTTTTGCATAATGGGCGATCATCTTTCTGGAATTATGATACTCTTTCGCACTCATCATGTATTTATTAACGTAATGTCGAAGTTTGCGCATATTTTGAACATAGGTTTGATATTTGTTTTTCCACCATGCCTCATTATGCCCGTCCCACAACTCCTCCCCTCTCTCTGCGGTAGGCTTGAGAAGCATTTTAGAGTTTTCACGGTCTATCTCCACCTTGAATTCGCCCAGAAAACTCATTCCCAACAAACCGTCTACGTTTCCAGTGAAATTGGGATTGGTGCTGGCTTCCAGTCCAAACACTTCGGCCTTTCCAATTTTGAGGGACTCTAGAACAAATAGCGGGCTTTCAACCTTTCCTCCCGCGGTATTGAAACTCATTAACGGAAAATCTTTCTTATTATTAATTCCGAGTTGTTCGCCTAATCGCTCAGACAATATCACCATCGTCGCGCCGGTATCCACCATCAGGTTGGCTTTGATGTTCCCATTGATCTGCACCTCCACAATAAAATGCCCCTTGTAGGGTTTGACCGGAATGGCATAGCTGCTGGATTGCTTTTCTGGATAGATCAGTTTCACCGGGTCCGAAGTCTCGGCCGGGGCGCCCTTCATGGTTTTCAGTTCGCCTTTTTTCCGATACTGGGGAGGGATTTTGGAAAGATTATCAGTAAAATGCGTTTTACCGTTCTCATCTTTCCATTTGTAAATCGCGGAGTGGGAGGGAGATGCCAGCATCAAAACAACCAATACACCTAAAGCGCAGGAGCACTTAATCCATGGACTCAAAGGACATTGGTTTGACATAAACATCTCTCGGTTTAATTCCGTCCGAAGGCCCAACCACGCCTTCACGTTCCATCACTTCGACCATACGCGCCGCCCGGTTGTAGCCGACACGCAGTTTTCTCTGAATCATTGAAATCGAAGCTTGCCGCTCCCGTGCAACAAGGGCAACGGCTTCATCGTATTTCTCGTCAAACTCGTCTTCCTCTTCTTCCGCTCTGGAGGCCTCGACTACCTGCGCGAACACATCCTTTTCATATTCCGGCTTTTTCTCCTGGTCCTTGATGAACTTGAGGATCCGGTTGATTTCCTCGTCACTCACCATCGCCCCGTGGATTCTATGGATCTTGGACGTTCCCGGCGGGAGGAACAGCATGTCACCCTTGCCCAACAATTTCTCGGCGCCGGAACAATCCAGGATCGTCCGGGAATCCACACGCGACGTGACTTGATAAGAAATCCGCGCGGGAAAATTAGCTTTGATGATGCCCGTCAATACATCCACGGACGGCCTCTGAGTAGCCACGATCAGGTGAATTCCCGCGGCCCGGGCCATTTGCGCCAGGCGCGTCAGCGAATCTTCTACGCCCTTACAGGCGACCATCATCAAATCCGCTAACTCATCGATTATAATAACAATGTAAGGCAGTTTGACCGGAATTTCCATCTCCGTTTTTGCGGTTGTGAATTCCTCATCCAGGCCATCCTCCGTCCCGGCTTCCACTATCGGGTCTTTTCTTTTGAATTTTCGGCTTTTAGGTTTTCGTTTCCGGTCGTCCTCCAGCTGAAGTTTTTCCACCATTTGGTTGTAGCCGGAAATATTACGCACGGAGCTTTCGGCCATCATCTTGTACCGCCGCTCCATTTCCGAAACCGCCCATTGCAGGGCCGCCGCCGCTTTCTTGGGATTGGTCACCACCGGAGCGATCAGATGCGGAATGCCATCATACATGTTCAACTCCAGCATTTTAGGATCGATCATGATCATCTTCACCTCTTCCGGAGTCGCATTGAGGAGGATACTGCAGATCATGGTGTTGATACCGACCGATTTTCCGGAGCCGGTGGAGCCCGCCATCAACAGATGTGGCACCTGAGTCAGGTCTTCTGCTAC
>QIDN01000194.1 GCA_003229345.1 Nitrospirota bacterium
GAGTGGAATCATTCAACATGAATCAAAGGGTTGGAGTTAAAATTCGCGGATCAATCGTTCGAGTTCCCCATCGGATTGCGGTGTGTGGGGACCGACCAGGACGACGTTGAGGTTGCGGGCCTTAAAAATCGAATCGGCCATCCGGCGGATATCCTCAAGAGTGATCGACTCGACGAGATCGCTTTCTTCCTCCAGGGTGATGACTTTGGAATATAGCTCGGGAAATCCATAACGCGCCGCCTGCTTGCACGGTTCATCCAACTCCAGTGCAAGGTCGTACATGTATCTTTTTTTAACGTGATCCAGCTCCTCCGGCGTGGCGCCAGAATCTAAAAACTTTTTGATCTCTGCGAAAATCACTTGGACAATGGCCGATACTTTTTCGGGCCGCACGGTCACGTCGAAATCGATGGTCCCCATATCCGCCAGGCTGGTGGTGCGGCATTCCACCGAATAGGCCAACCCCTGCTCTTCCCGCAGGACTTTTTGCAGACGGGAGCTGACCCCGTCGTCAAACAACCGGCTGATCAAACTGGCGGCATAATAATCCGGGTGATTGTAAGAAACAGACCGGAAACAGATTTGCACCTCATCCTGGCTGTCGACATCTTCCTGAACACGAAATTGAGGCTCTGTTTGATCTTCGCGTACGCTATTCCAAAAATAATCTTTGGCCACCGCTGTGCCACGGCGAGGAATTTTTCCGAAATGCGTTTGCGCCAGCTGATGGAACTGCACTTGCGCCAGGCATCCCGCTCCGACCAACACCATGTTGGAAGGACAATAGTATTGCTCGAAGTAATCCCGGAGCATCCCGGCATCGATGGATTGGATCGACTCCTCGGTACCGATCGTCGGCAGGGCCAGCGGATTACCTTCGTACATCAGATCGCAGGCGACGTTGTTGATGTCGATATTTTCACCCTCGGCGTTCAAATCCTCCAGGCACTCCTCCAGAATAATTCCGCGCTCCAGCTCTATTTTGGGGAAAGTGGGATCGGTAAAAAATTCAGCAAACAATTCCATTCCACGCTCCAATTGGTCATAATGCGGGCTGAAACCGTAGTAGGTGTATTCGCTGAGGGTGGAGGCGCGCAGGTCGCGGCCGATCTTCTCGAATTCCAGGTTGAGGGAAATGGAATCCGGGTATTTCCGGTTGCCCCGGAACATCATATGCTCCAGAAAGTGGGAAATTCCGTTATTCTTCTCATTTTCAAAACGCAGACCGGCGCGGACAAACATGGCAACCTCAATCATGTGGATATGAGGCATCTCCACCGCCACCACCGTCAGGCCGTTGGCCAGCGTGCTTCGAGAACTTTTGATTTCAGTATCAGTCTGAAGTTTCAATGAAACCTGTTATCTAAATGAAACAATAAGGTCGTTATTATCTCATAAACGTAGTCCCGGCGCGCCGGAATAAAATCTATGGACAACGAAAACTGGACTTCCAAAAATTACGACCATGCCGATGCTTATCTTGTGGAGCACGAGGAAGAAATCCAAACCCGCGCGGTTATTGATTGCGGCAAGGGGGTTCATGCCATCCTGCCGAAAGGTTTGCCGGCATTGAAAATCCGTTTTCACGGATTGTTCATGATCGCCCCACTGCCTATCCTGATGGCCTGCGTCATTTTTCTGCCTCTGTCGGGATTCCTCGGGGAATGGGAAGTGAACATGACCACCCTGGGTATCTCCGCACTGTGCCTGCTGATGCTCGCCGGTCTGATACGGGTGATTCTGGTGATGCTGAACAACCGCGACATGTTTCCCCGCGCATACTTTGTCACGCTGGGGCCCGAGGGACTCGCCATGCATTTTTCACGCATCCATTTTCCGGCGACTCATCCCAAAGCTTGTATCGCATGGAAGGATGTCAAATCGGTTCAAAGAGCTTCCAGCTTCTTTCTTCCTGCCCTGTTGCTGGGCCGGCCAACGGTTCCCGCTCTTCAGATTGTTTCACGCCACGGGCCGGTCGTCACCATCCCCATGCTTCTGCCGTCATCCATCCTTGAGGAAGAATTCACCCAAGCGGAAGCATTGATACAGCAACATCTGCCGGGTTGAGGCAAGCTCACTCAAAATAAATCGATTCTTCCCCCAGCAAAGCTTCCACGTCGTGGATCACTGCGTCGCTGGGCTTCACTTTCATGTCGGACTCCACCGTGCGGACCCGGTTTTTGTCATCCGGAAATATAAAATGAACCAGCAACGGATTGGTTCCCTGATGCTCCGCGAGCACTTTCTTGACCGAGGTCAGCATATCTCTTTCGAGACCTGGCGTTCGAATCCGAACGTGTACTTTACCCTTCCAATGATTCTTCGCTTCCGACAGAGGCAACACTTCCTTGGCAATCACCTTGGGCACGCTGTCAACCGAATCAACCGTACCTTTGACCAGAATCGGTTCGTCCGAAGCCAGAAGTTCCGCGGACGCCTGATAAATTTCCGGCCACAGGGTTACTTCTACCGTACCCTGCAAATCCTCCAGAGTCACCAGCGCCATTTTGTCACCCCGGCGCGTGGTTTTCAGAATAACCTTGAACGGCACCCCGGCCAGGCTGACGCTCTTGCCGTTGTCCTGTTCGGAAATACTGGCGGAACTGGAATCGGTGAACCAGTCGATGTCTTTTTGATACCGCGTCAACGGATGTCCGGACACGTAAAAGCCGATCGTTTCCTTTTCGAACCGCAAGCGGTCGTGGTCGCTCCACTCCTTCACCTCGTTGGCTGGGGTGGATTGTTCACTCGCCACTTCCTCCTCAAACGTATCGAACATGTTGGACTGTCCCAGTTGCTTGTCCCTTTGCCGGGCCTGCCCCATGTCCATATACAACAGCAGGTGATGCAACATACTGGCCCTGCCTTCTCCCAGGGAATCGCAAGCGCCACTCTTGATCAGGCTTTCGATGACGCGCTTGTTGACTTGCCGGAGGTCTACCTGCTCGCATAGCTGTTTGAGCGAATCGAACCGGCCCAGTTCCTCGCGTGTTTCGATAATCTGATCGATGGCCGCCGAGCCGACATTCTTGATGGCTCCGAGTCCGAACAGCAAGGCCTCCTTGGAAATTGAAAAGTCCTTCTGGCTTGCGTTGACATCCGGCGGCAGAATCTGGATACCCATCTCCCGCGCGTCGTTGATGTAACGAATCACTTTATCCGTGTTGTCCATGTCGCTGGTGATCAGCGCGCCGAAAAACTGCAGAGGATAATGCGCCTTCAAGTAGGCCGTTTGATAGGAGATCAACGCATAAGCCGCACTGTGCGATTTGTTGAAACCGTACCCCGCGAATTTTTCCATCAGATCGAAAATGCGTTCCGCTTTTTTCTCGGGAATTTTGTTGTGGGCTGACCCTTTGGCAAACTTTTCCCTCTGCTGGGCCATCTCTTCCGGTTTCTTTTTACCCATGGCACGGCGCAACAGGTCGGCGTCGCCCAGGGTGAACCCGGCCAGCACGTTGGCGATTTTCATGACCTGTTCCTGATAGAGAATAACGCCGTGCGTCTCTTGTAAAATTTCCTTCAACTGCGGCAGATCGTATTTTTCATCCATCGTGCCGTGCTTGCGTTTCACATAATCGTCAATCATGCCGCTCTCCAGCGGACCTGGACGGAACAGCGCCAACAGGGCGATAATGTCTTCAAAGCTGTCCGGCTTCATTTTCTTGAGCAGATCGCGCATGCCGGAACTTTCCAGTTGAAACACGCCGCGTGTGCGGGCGTCGCTGAGAAGCGCAAAAGTTTTGGCATCGTCCTTGGGAATCGCATCGATATCAAGCTCTGTTCCTACAGAAGACTGAATGAGCTTGAGAGCATTATGGATGACCGTCAACGTGCGCAGGCCGAGGAAGTCCATCTTCAGCAGCCCCAGCTTTTCGATATTATTCATCGAAAACTGGGTGACTACCTCGCCGTTGCTTCCTTTATAGAGTGGCAGGAATTCGGTGAGCGGTTTCGGAGAGATCACCACCCCCGCCGCATGGGTCGAGCAATGGCGCGGCAGGCCTTCCAGCCGAAGCGCGATGTTCAACAACTCATCAACATTGGCGCTTTCCTTGCGCATTGCCTTGAACTTTGGCTCCTCCTTGAACGCTTCGGTGAGGTTGATGTTCAACCGATTGGGCACCAGTTTAGCAATCTTATCGACTTCGCCGTAAGTCATCCCCAGCACCCGGCCCACGTCGCGGATGACGGCTTTGGCGTTCATGCTTCCGAAAGTGATGATCTGACTGACAAATGCGTTACCGCCGTATTTTTCCGAAACGTACTTGATGACTTCGTCGCGCCCGTCCACACAGAAATCGATATCGATATCGGGCATGCTCACCCGTTCCGGATTCAAAAACCGCTCGAACAGCAAATCGTACTCCATGGGATCGATATCGGTGATTTTTAGCGAATAAGCTACCAGACTCCCCGCCGCGGAGCCACGGCCCGGCCCTACCGGTATGTCCTGCTCCCGCGCGTGACGAATAAAATCCCACACGATCAAAAAGTATCCGGGGTATCCCATCTTCTCAATGATCTGCAGTTCTTCTTCCAGGCGGGCCTCATACACTGCCAGGTCGTAGGCTTGCCCCAACCGTTTCATGGTATCGAACCGTACCTGCAGGCCCTCCTTCGATCTCTCGGCCAGGTAGGAGAACAGGGTGTGCGACTCCGGCACGGGGTACTCCGGCAGGTTGTCGATGCCCAACTCCATCTCCAGATTGCACTGCTCGGCAATTTTGATGGTGTTCTCGATGGCTTCCGGCACCTGCTGAAACAGCTCGGTCATCTCCTCCGCCGATTTAAAATAATATTCGTCGGAGTGATACTTCATCCGGTACGGGTCTTCCATGGTCTTGCCGGTCTGCAGGCACAACAGAATTTCGTGAGCACGCTTGTCGTCCCGGTCGAGGTAATGGCAGTTGTTGGTCGCCACCAAAGGGATGCCGGTATTTTTGCTGATCTCCAACAGCCCCTTGTTGATTCCCTCCTGCCAGTCCAGCTTATGATCCTGCAGTTCCAGGTAAAAATTGTCTTCCCCCATGATTTCGCGGTACTGCTCGGCCATTTTGGTCGCGCGGGGAATATTCTCCTTGCTGAGGTGATGCCCCACCTCGCCCCGGTTACAGGAGGACAGAGCGATCAGCCCTTCGGCATTTTCTGCCAACAATTCTTTATCGATGCGCGGCTTGTAATAGAATCCCTCCAGATACCCCTGCGACACCAGCTTCAGCAGGTTTTTGTAACCGGTATCATTTTTAGCAAGCAGAATCAAATGGTAGGACGCGTCGCGCAGGTTGTGGTTGGTGTCTTTTTTCAGACGGCTTTCGGGAGCGACATACACCTCGCACCCGATGATGGGTTTGAGCCCATGCTTTTTCGCGCCGGCATAAAACTCCATGGCGCCGAACAGATTGGCGTGGTCGGTCATGGCGACGGCGGGCATGCGAAATTCAGCCGCTCGCTTGAACAGAGCCTCGTGGCGCAGGGACGAGTCCAGCAGACTGTAGTGGGTATGCACGTGTAAATGGACGAAATTGGAATGCCGCATACGCGTAATAAACTTAAGGATGAGATGGATTCCCACGGAAGAGATTCCGGGGAGGGATCGATTTCGGCCTAAGTCTAACTCAAAACCTTTTCGGGGGGAACATATTCCTTGTGCAGCGCTGCGGCCACCGCCGGATGAGTCACTTTCCCTTTGAAAAGATTGAGGCCGCGGCTCAGGGCGGGATTTTTCTGGAGGGCTTTTTGCAATCCTTTTCCGGCCAGTTCGCGGGCGTAGGGCAGAGTGGCGTTGGTCAGTGCATAGGTGGAGGTGCGGGCCACAGCGCCCGGCATATTAGCCACGCAATAATGCACGACATCATCCACCAGGAAAATCGGATCGCTGTGGGTGGTGGGACGTGAGGTTTCGAGGATACCGCCCTGGTCGATACCGACATCCACCACCACCGAACCGGGCATCATGGCTTTGATCATCTCGCGGGAAACCAATTTGGGAGATTTCGCGCCGGGCAAGAGTACCGCGCCGATCAACAGGTCGGCCAATTGGGAAAATTCCTCAATGTTGAGCTTGTTGGACATGATGGTTTTGACGCGCCCGCCGAAAATATCGTCAATGTAGCGCAAACGAGACAAGCTCACATCCAGCAGAGTGACACTCGCGCCGGTACCGACGGCCATTTTAGCGGCGTTCATGCCGACAATACCGCCGCCGATGATCACCACATGTCCGGGATCCACCCCCGGTACGCCGCCCAGCAATATGCCCCGCCCGCCGTTCTCCCGTTCCAGGTATTTGGCCCCTTCGTGGACGGACATGCGCCCAGCCACCTCGCTCATGGGAATCAAAAGCGGCAGCGATCCGTCTGCCAACTGCACTGTTTCGTAAGCGATGCCGATGATTTTCCGTTCTAACAAGGCATCGGTCAACTCCGGCGCGGGCGCTAAATGAAGGTACGTG
>QIDN01000226.1 GCA_003229345.1 Nitrospirota bacterium
CCCCGGATATCTGCCCACAGGGACAACCCATTCGTTAATAATTATTGTCGGACGGAGATAAGACGGGCATAATAATAAAAAGCCCTAAATTTATAAGAATCAGGTATTTGAGCGAAAATCAAGTATCCCGCTTCAACCCTTTTGGCCAAATTTGCTTTCGCCCCTATGAAAAAGCCTGCTCCCAAAAGACAAAAGCCGACCAAACTCAGTATCGCTTCTCATTCCCCGTCCGATACTAATTCCTCAGAACCCACCAAAAAAAGTAAAACAACGGCTCAAATATCTTCGCAAATTATTTCTCCTCTGAAAGTCATCACCCGGGATTTCATAGGCACCAATATTGAAAACATAATTCATCTGTCCAACAATATTATTATCAGCTTGGAAAAAAATCATACAATCCAAACCATCAACAAAGCCGGTTGCAAAGCTTTAGGGTATCCTCAAAAAAAAATAGTCGGAGAAAACTGGTTCGATCATTTTGTTACCCCCTCCATGCGAATGAGTGCTTTGGCGTCACTCCAGAAATTGTTTTCCGGCGAGGAAGACTCTATTGGCTATATCGTCATCCCCATCATCAATAAAAAAGAGGAAGAGCACCTCATCGAATGGGAAGGCCTCGCTTTAAAAGACACGAGGGGTTCGACCAAGGGAATTCTAGTGTCCGGAAGAGATATTACGCAACAAAAACGGGTCGAAAAGGAACTCATTCAAAGCGAATGGGATATGGCCCTGGCTCAGAAAATAGCGCGGTTGGGTAGTTGGGTTTATAACATGAGCACCCATGAAGTCAGAATATCCAATGAAACACACCGGATTTTCGAAACCAGTCCACAAGCATTTCAAGGGACCTATAAGGCTTTTCTAAAATTAATCCATCCCGACGATCGGCAGAGGGTGGACGCATCTCATCAGGAATCCTTCCGCACCGGTAAAGGACACCAGGTTGAATACCGGATTCCGTTACCCGACGATACGGAGAGAATCATTTACGAAGAATCGAGAGTTTTCCTGGATGACCTGGACAATCCCCTGAAAGTCCGTGGAATCGTCCAGGACATCACCGAACGCAAGAAAGTAGAGGAAGCATTAAGGCACAGCGAACTCGAGCTTTCCATCGCACAGAAAATCGGGAAAATGGGGAACTGGGTTTACGATATTGAAAAAAATGAATTGTGGTGGTCCGATGAAGTCTATCGGATTTTTGGCCTTCTCCCCAAAGAGTTCACCGCCTCCTACCAGGCATTTCTAAATACGGTTCATCCGGAAGACCGCAAATTCGTCGATAGCACCAACAAAAAAATCCTGAAAAACAAAAAGAGCTACAGCATGTATCATCGAATCGTATTGCCCGATGGAACCCTTCGAACAGTCCATCAGGAATGCAAAACTTTCTATAACGAACAGGGGAAACCACAAAAATTAAGAGGAATCGTTCAAGACATTACGGAGAGAAAACAAGCCGAGGAAAAACTGAAAATTTATCAGAAACAACTGTTACACGCGGAAAAGTTGTCTTCCATGGGTAAACTTTCCGCCTCGATTGCCCATGAGATCAACAATCCTCTCTTTGGCATCCGCAACGTTCTGGAACGAACTAAAATGTGCCTTCCGATGAAGGACGCGGATGAACGATTCATTGAAATGGCCATCAGCGAAACCGACCGGATCGCCAAACTGATTCGCCGGCTCAATGATTTCTTCAGTCCTACCCGGGAAAATAAAGAACCGGTACAGATCAATCGAGTTCTGGAGGAAATTGTTTTATTGGCTCAGAAGGAACTGGCAGACCGAAACATCCGTCTCAAAACCCATTACAGTGACGTTCTTCCGGAAGTGTCAGCGTTTCCGGACCAAATCAAACAAGTCGCCTTGAATCTGTTTCAAAATGCGATGGATGCCATTCCCGAAACGGGTGGAAAAATCAGCTTGAGCACTCACCATCAGGACTCCCATTTATATTTCATGGTCAAGGACAACGGAATCGGGATGACTGAAGAAATCCAAAAAGATATCTTTGAGCCTTTTTTTACCACCAAATCCAAGACAGAGGGAACCGGCCTGGGACTTTGGGTCACCCATAGCATCGTTCAATCCCACGGAGGAGTCATCGAAGTGAGCTCCCAATACGGAAAAGGAACCTCTTTTACTGTCTCTCTGCCAATGCTGTAGTCACTCACATGAGTCCCTGTGCCGCCTTGGAGTGTCTGAGAACGGCACAACTCTGTTTTACCTCGAGCCACCTCTACCCATTTAGCCACCATCACTATAAGCCTTTTGATTATAAAGGGCTAAGGTGAGCAATTTTGTGCAATCTTTATCCCTCAGCTAAATCCAATAAAACTAACTACTTATGCGGTGGTGTCTAAACAATCAACCAATCAGAGCCTAAATTTGGCAGAAACTCCCCTCTCATATGTCCCAAGGCAACACTAGAGTTTCATGTGAACAAAAAAAACCTGAATAACCCTTTTAAATTCAATTATTACAATAAAATTGACTATTTAAGAGCTCCGTTGGCATACATCCTGCTTCATTAGGGTAATTAATACTCTTCTTGGGGTATATATAGATCTATAGTTATTAATGAGAGAGAGGTAAAAAAGATGAAAAAAGCCAAATATTGGTTATTTCAAATTGTAATGGTAGCCATTGTAAGCTTGGTCTTTGGATCACCTGTTTTCGCAGATAATGACCATGATGACCATGATGGCAATAAAGGGCACCAAAAACGGCAGCACGATGGCAATAAAGGGCACCAAAAACGGCATCATGATGGTAATAAAGGGCATCAAAAGTGGCAGCATGACAATGATGATAGCTACAATTCCCAAAAATGGCAGAAAAAGCTGGAAAGAAAAATGACCCAGTTAGATAAGAAAATTGCCAAGTACGAGAAAAAAATTACCAAATACGAGAAAAAAATTGCCGGAAAAAAGAATCACAAGCGCAATCAAAAATGGCAGAAAAAGATGTACAGAAAAATTGCCAAGAACGAAAAAAAACTTGACCGGCTTAGGAAAAAACTTGCCAAGCTTCAGGAAAATTATCAGGGATCAGAACCGGTAGTTGCTGACACCAAACCGGTAGTTGCTGACACCGAACCGGTAGTTGCTGACACCGAACCGGTAGTTGCTGATCCCGCACCGGTAGTTGATGCTGGCTGTCCGAACGATCCGTTTTTCATAGACTTTGGTATTTGTTCTGGTTCCTCACCGGCTGTTGCTACTGATCCTGCACCGGCTGTTGCTACTGATCCTGCACCGGCTGTTGTTGCTGCTGATCCCGCACCGACTGTTGATCCGATTGTTACCGCTCCCACATGTAGTGCTAGCGATACCAGTGCCTGTACCACGTCAAGTGAATGTGCAAATGTTGGTGGTACTTTTTTCCCTGGTGCTGGATGTTTCATTCTTTAATATTAAATCGAAAGATTTATTAATCGCCAAACGCCTGACAGTTTGACCGTCAGGCGTTTTTTTGTGATTTGCCCTGCAAAGAGGTTGATTGAGAATTAAAACGGACCAAGGGTCAGGTAGCTACTTGGTTTTGGGGAAGGTTCCAAAATCTTTAGAACCGGGTTTCTGACAGGAATCAACCCCGGGTCTGATTCAACCCATGTTTTTTGAGTTTCCGGTAGAAGGTAGTCCGGCTGATCCCTAAAAGGTTGGAAGCTTCGGAAATATTCCAATTGGTCATCTTGAGGGCGCTCAGGAGAGTCTGTTTCTCGCCTTCATCCAGGGAAATTCTATTGGAACCTGCCGGATCGCTTTCTGAGCCCTCTTCAAACACTCTCTCCCCTTCAGACGATGCAGATTCTCCTTTGACCGAGGAAGAGGCTCCCCCTTGTACTTTCTGGATTTCCTGGGGGAGATGCTCGACTTCAATCGTACTGGTCTGCGACATCAACATCGATTGCAATATCACATTCTGAAGTTGCCGGACGTTTCCGGGCCAGCGGCAATGATTCAGGATATCCATGGCCTCCGGTGAAATATGGGTAATTTCTTTATTCAGTTCATCTTTAAATTTATTCAGGAGGTAACCACACAAAAGAGGAATATCGTTCTTTCTCTCTCTCAGCGGCGGCACATGAATGGTAAAAACCACCAGGCGGTAATATAAATCTTCACGAAAGTTGCCTTTTTCAACTTCTTTCTGTAAATCCTTGTTGGTCGCCGAAACTACTCTCACATTGACCTTGATTTTCTTGGTGCCCCCCACCCTTTCAAAACTTTTTTCCTCCAGAAACCTGAGAAGCTTGACCTGAAGTTTGGGGCTCATATCAGCAATTTCATCGAAAAACAGAGTTCCGCCGTCAGCCAATTCCAGCTTGCCGCGGTGGGTTCCTATGGCTCCGGTAAAGGACCCCTTCTCATGCCCGAACATTTCGGATTCCAGCAGGCCTTCGGCCAGCGCGCTACAATTGATATCAATAAATGGCCGGTTCTCATCCGGTCCGCTGAAATGGATGGCACGCGCCACCAACTCCTTGCCCGTCCCGCTTTCGCCATTGATATACACATTGACGTTACTATCTTTGACCCGTTCAATTTGGGCAAACACACTCTTGATGGCTTGGCTCTCTCCCACAATATTTTTGTAGGCGAAAGCGCTTTCCATATTCTTTTCCATATTGCGGATCTGGCCAACCACCCGGGTCTGGTCCAAAGTATCCTCCACAGTCGCCAGAATTTTTTCCCGATCCGCGGGTTTAATGATGTAGTCCGCCGCACCCAGTTTCAACGCCTGAACTGCCGTGTCGATCACATTATTAGAGGTAACCATGATGACCCCCACTTTGGAGTCCTGCTGCTTGATCCGTTTCAGGACCTCTAAACCGTCCATCTCCGGCATTTGCATATCCAGACAGACAATGCTGGGATTGCGGTCCAGCGCCTTCAGGCAGTCCGGTCCATTGGAAAACAGATCCACCTGATAACTGGCTTTCTCCAGATGATAGGCGAGCAAACGGCCGGATTCAGGCTCGTCGTCCACCACAAATATTAAAGATTTCGCCATAATTTGATTATTCCGAAAAAGGCCATTACAATATTTAGTTTGACCGAATGAACTCAAAAACAAGCAGTAAAAAAACAGGATGACTTCTTGATCTGTAAGGGTAAGCTAATTTATTTTTTTGGCAATCCCGGATAAGAAATCAATTTTTCAATAGCCCAGACATATATAGAGCATGAACGACACGAGCCCTACTGACAAGCCAAAAATCTTAATCGTGGATGATACTCCTACGAATTTGAATATCCTGGAAGAAATCCTGGAAGAGAATTACTTTATATCTATCGCCCAAAGCGGGACACAGGCCTTGAGTCTTACAGAGAAGTTCATGCCAGACCTGATTCTCCTCGATGTCAACATGCCCGGTATCGATGGATTTGAAACCTGCCGCAAGCTGAAATCCCAGAAGAATACGCACACTATTCCCGTGATTTTTATTACCGCCCGAGCCGAGCCGGAGGACGTTATCCAGGGCTTCAATGAGGGAGGCGTCGATTACATCACCAAACCCTTTAACCACAGCGAAGTGCTCGCGCGGGTCCAAACTTACCTGAAAGTTCAGCAATTGATAAGACAGCTGGAATCGAAAAACGACCAACTGAAAGAACTTAATGAACTCAAAAACAAATTCCTGGGAATGGTGTCTCACGACATGAGAAACTATTTGGCCGCGATCAAAGGTTACTCCCAGATTCTCAAAGAGGACAAAGAGGAATTGCCTGAGGAAACCCAAGATCAATTTCTCAGCTTTATCTTTAAAAGTAGTGAGAATATGTTGAAGATGGTCAATGACCTGCTGGACGTCTCGGTCATTGAAAGCGGAAAACTGCAACTGGATCTTCAACCCGAATCGTTAAAAAGCCTGATCAACCATCACATCATGATCAACCAGTTTTTTGCTGACAAAAAAAATATCTGCCTTCAATCCAAGCTACCTGACGTTCCTAAATGCCGAATAGATTCCAATAAAATAGGCCAGGTGATCGACAACCTGATCAGCAATGCCATTAAATTTTCCGAATCTGGGACAACGATTCTCATCAGCTTGAAAGAACAGGAAGGGAAGCTGATTTTTAGCGTCAAGGATGAAGGGCCGGGGATTTCTGATGAAGACCAAGCCAAACTTTTCCAGCATTACCAGAAGCTATCCGCTCGCCCCACCGCCGGGGAATCCAGCTCGGGCCTGGGACTGGCCATTTCCAAGAAAATGATTCAAGCACACGGCGGTTGCCTGAACGTAACCAGCCAACTGGGCTCCGGGACAACTTTCTGGTTTGAAATTCTTCTCAAATAAAATACTCCAGAGGACTTGAGTCTACTGATGGATACGATTCAAAAAACCCTCCATGCCCCTACCT